>CAZCGD010000580.1:0-32624 GCA_964498105.1 uncultured Streptomycetaceae bacterium | reverse complement strand
CCTTGTAAGGGCTGTCAACCGTTCCTACAATACCCGTAGTGGCGTGCCCCGCCGGGCTCGTCCAACTAGACGCAGGACCGACACGGCATGCACCTCGCACTCAAGCTCGCATCTTCAGCGTGTCGGTCAGCTAAACGTTAGATTGCGGTACCACGGGAGACATTGATTCGGGAGGGTTAATGAGAAAACTTGTCGCGGGGCTGGTATTACTTACTTCCACTTTGTTCACCGCGGCCGTTTTCGGCCAAGCCTACCCGAGCAAGCCGATCCGCATCGTGGTGCCTTTCCCGGCGGGGAGTCTGGCTGACGGCCTGGCGCGGTTGATCGGCCCGCAGCTGGCCGAGCGACTCGGCCAACCGGTGGTGGTGCAAAACAAGGCCGGGGCCGAAGGGTCGCTCGGCGCGGCCGAGGTGGCGAAAGCGTCCGCGGATGGCTACACGCTGCTGCTGATAGGCGTTGGCACGCTCGTTGTCCGTCCTCTGCTGTACAAAAACCTCAGTTACGATCCGTTCAAGTCCTTCGAGCCCGTGAGCTTGCTGGGGAACTCGCCCCAGATATTCGCCGCCGCGACGAACTTCGCTCCATCCACAGTGACGGAACTGGTGGCTTTTGCGAAAGCCAACCCGGGAAAGGTGGCCTACGGCTCGGTCGGCACCGGCATGTCGGGGGATCTGAACGCTGTGTTGCTCGCGAACCGCACCGGCATAGACATGGTGCATGTACGCATTGGCATGACGCCCTATCTGACCTCTTTGTCGTTGCCGTACAAAGGCAGCGCACCGACGATGACGGACATGCTCGACGGGCACGTGAACGTCGCGTTCGTGTCCGCGCCGCAGGCCATGCCGCAACTGAAGGGGGGCCGCATCAAGGCGCTCGCCATCGGCAGCGCGCGTCGCATACCCCAGCTTCCGAATACGCCGACCATCGCCGAAACGCTGCCTGGCTTCACGGCGGCTTCCGCGCTAGGTATTCTCGCCCCAGCCGGCACGCCGAAGGAAATCATGGCGCGGCTGCACGGCGAACTGATGAAGGCGCTCGCCGATCCGGAGGTGCGTGGAAAGTTCGCCGGCCAGGGCTTCGACGTAGGGGGCAGCACGCAGGAGGCGTTTCTTACGTCAATGCGCGCGGAGTCGGATAAGCTGGCGAAGATCATCCGCGACAATCAGATCCGGGTAGAGTAGCAAGGTCACAACAGCGCGCTTGCGCGGCAGCTTCAGAATTTGGACGGTGGCAATCTAACCGCCGGTTCCAGAGAGACGCGCCGCAAGCGGCGCGCGCCTGAACCGGAACGTTAGCGGCATCCCGCGCGTTGAACGGCGTCCCTCCCGTCCGTTCGAACGCGCGGAATTAAACCGGTGCGAAAGCGTCCGGATTTAATCGATTTTGATCCCCGCCGCCTTGATCACCCGCGCGAACTTCTCGATGTCGGCCCTGATCGTCGCTGAGAACTCGGCGGAGGTGTCGCCGATCGGGTCGTAGCCCAGTTGCTCGAAGCGGTTTCGCACGTCGGCGGACTTCACCGCGCCCGATACCGCGCCGCTCAGTTTCGCCACGATGTCGGCCGGGGTTTTCGCCGGCACGACGATGCCGAACCACGCGTCCACTGCGTAGCCTTTCAATCCCGATTCGGAAACGGTGGGCAGATCCGGCGCCGCTTTCGTGCGCTTGCTGCCGGCCGTCGCCAGCATGCGCAGCTTGCCGGCCTTGGCGTGACCCGCCACCGCAGACAGGTCGGCCACCATCATGTCGATCTCGCCCGAGACCATCGCGGTGACCGCCGGGGCGGTGCCCTTGTAAGGAATGTGGACGATCCTGGCTCCGCCGGTGGAGCTGATGAGTTCCGCGGCCAGGCTCGACATGCTGCCCGCCCCCGACGAGCCGTAACTGAGAAAGCCGGGCTTCGATCTGGCGATGGCGACCAGCTCCTTCATCGTCTTCGCCGGCACCCGCGGGTTCACCGTTACCACGTAGGGCACGAACGCAACGTTACTGATGGGCACGAGGTCGCGCAACGGGTCGTACGGCAGCTTGGCGTAGAGGCTGGGAGCGACCGCGAGGTTGCTCGATCCGCCCATGATGATGGTGTAGCCGTCGCCAGGTGACTTGGCGCCGGCGTCCACGCCGATCGTCCCGCCCGCGCCGCCGCGGTTCTCGATTACGACAGTCTGCCCCCACGCCTCCGTGAGCTTCTGCCCGACGATGCGGCCGATGACATCGTTGGGACCACCGGGAGCGAACGGCACGATCATCCGTATCGGCTTCGACGGATACTGCTGCGCAACGGCAGTACCAGCAGCGAGCAACGCCGCCGCGAGCAAGACCGAGGCGATCGACAGGGAGCGGAGCTTCACTTGAGCGTGATGTTCGCGGCCTTGATGACTTTCTTGTACTTGTCAAGCTCGCTGCTCATGAGCTTGGTCAGCTCCGCCGGCGTGGTCGTAATGGCGTCGGCCCCATTGCGCTCGAACGGATCTTTCATTTCCGGCGACTTCGCGATCGCGACCAGTTCGCCGTAGAGCTTCTTCAACACCGGCGCGGGCGTACCCTTGGGCGCGAAAAAGCCGAGCCACAACGAAACCTCGAAGCCAGGGAAGCCGGACTCGGCGACCGACGGCACGTTGGGAAGCGCGGACGAGCGCTTGGCCGTGCCCACGGCAATCGGGTTCAACCTGCCCGCCTTGGCGTGCGGCAGCACCGCCGGCATGCTGCCGAACAGCGCCTGCACCTGCCCACCCATGGTGGCGGTACCCGCGGGGCCGTTGCCGTTGTAGGGCACGTGCACGATGTCGATGCCGGCCGCGAGTTTCAGCATCTCCATCGCAATCTGCGTGGTCGTGCCCGAGCCCGCGGACGCGAAATTCAGTTTGCCCGGCTGCGACTTCACCAGCGTGACGAACTCCTTGAGCGTCTTGGCCTTGACCGCGGGGTGCAGGACCAGAAGATAGGGCGTGATTGCGACCAGCGTGATCGGCTCGAAATCCTTGATCGGGTCGTACTTGACGTTGGGGAAGATCGCCGGCGCGATGACGTGCGTGCTGGTCGTCCCCATGGTGAGCGTATAGCCGTCGGCGGGGGACTTGGCGGCGATATCGGTGCCGATCGTGCCGCCGGCCCCGCCGCGGTTGTCGACGACCACCTGCTGCCCGACGCGCTCGGACAGCTTCTGCCCGACGAGCCGGGCGATGATGTCGGTCGAGCCGCCGGGAGGGAAGGCGACGATCAGGCGTACCGGCTTGGTCGGATAGGCGCTCTGAGCAAGCGCGGCCATCGGCAGGGCGGCAAGCAACGCGCCCACGAACAGGATGCGCAACAGGTGATTCATGGTCTCCTCCTTGTTATGTAAGGCCGACCTGGCTGGATAGCCTGATCGCCGTTGTTGAGGGGGCGATTCTACTAGACACGCGGGGGCCAGTGCTACTCGACCTGCACCGCCCCGGCCTTGATGAGCCCGGTCAGTCGGGCCGCCTCGGACTTGATGAAAGCGTCGAACTTCTCGGCGGTGCCGCCCTCCACTTCCAGTCCCAGCTGGTCGAGGCGCTGCTTCACGTCAGCCAGTTGCAGCGCCTTGTTCACCTCGCGGTTCAGCTTGTCCAGAAGGGGGCGCGGGGTTTTCGCCGGCGCCGACATGCCGAACCACACGATCGCCTCGGCGTTCCTGATGCCCTGCTCCTCGAGTGTCGGGATGTGCGGCATCACCGCCGTGCGCTTTTTTGCGGCGACGGCCAGCATCCTGATCCGCCCCGCCTTGATCTGGGCCTCGGCGGAGAGCGTGGTCGTACTCAGCACCTGGATCTGGCCGCCGACCATGTCGATCAGCGGCTGCACCGTGCCCTTGTACGGCACGTGCGTGACATTGATGCCGGTCGCAAGCTGGAATACCGCGAGCGCAATGTGCGGGCTGCTGCCTACCCCGGACGAAGCCCAGGCAACCTTGCCGGGATTCGCCTTCGCGTAATCCACGAGTTCTTTCACGCTCCGGGGCGGAAAACTGAGGCTGGTAAAAACGTAAAACGGCGTGTAGCCGATCCAGACGATCGGCGTGAAATCACTCATCTGGTACGGCGGGTTCTTGCGCAGGAGGACGTTGTTCACGCTGGGCCCGGGGTTGGTCAGGAGCAGCGTGTAGCCGTCGGGGTTCGCCCGCGCCACCGTTTCGGCACCGACGATACCGCCTGCCCCGGGGCGGTTGTCGATGATGAATTGCTGGCCCAGCGCTTCGGACAGCTTGCTGGCGACGAGCCGCCCGATGATGTCGTTCGACGCCCCGGGCGTAAACGGAATCACCCAGCGCACCGGTCGGCCCGGGTATTTCGCCGCCGGGTCCTGCGCCCAGCCCTGCCCCGCCGCCACGATGCCACCGAGCAATGCAACCACACATCCTGCGATTCTCATCTTGCCTTCTTCCCCTAACGGACTTTCAGTCGAATCACTATTCACGACTCACGAATCACGCCTTTTAAGAGCATCCGGATTGATGACGTTGAACGGCTTGCCAGCGAGATAGGCGAGGATCTGGTCGAAAGCCGCGCCGAAAATGCGCTCGTAGCCGTTGCGCTCGACGTAGCCGAGATGGGGCGTGCACACCACGTTACCCATCTTGAGCAGCGGGTGGTCCGGGCTCAGCATGGGCTCTTCTTCGTACACGTCCACCGCGGCCATGCCGGGACGCCCCGCCTTCAGCGCCGCAACCAGCACGCCCGGCTCGATCAACCCGGCGCGACTGGTGTTGACGATGAGCGAATCGGGCTTCATGCGAGCGAGATCCGCCGCGGCGACGAGCCCGCGCGTTTCCGGCGTCAGGCGCACGTGGAGCGTCAGCACGTCGGACCGCTCGAACAGGGCCTCCTTGCTCGCCGCGAATTCAACGCCGTCGGCGCGCGCCCGTTCCGCCGAGCGGCTGCGGCCCCACGCCAGCACGCCCATTTCGAAAGCTTTGGCGTAGCGGGCCAGCACCGCCCCGATGCGGCCGTAGCCGAGGATGCCCAGCGTGCGGCCGCGCAGGCAATAGCCGATGGTGGACTGCCAGCGCCCGCTCTTCAGCGCCGCCACTTCCTGCGGGACGCTGCGCAACGCGGAAATGATCAGGCACCAGGCGAGCTCCGCGGTGGCATACGACGGCTCGCCCGGATGCATGTCGGAGCACAGCACGATGCCGCGCTTGGTGCAGGCATCGAGGTCGATGTGCGGGTGGACGCTCGATTGACTGATCAGCTTCAACTTCGGCAGGCGCTCGATCAACGGCGCGCGGATCGGCGTGCGCTCGCGGATCAACACCAGCGCCTCGGCGTCCTTCAGCCGCTCCGCAAGCCGGTCCGCATCCTTGGTGTGGTCGTTCCAGATCGTGACATCGTGGCCGGCGAGCTTTGAATAGGCCTTGAGGCCGCGGACGGCGTTCTGATAATCGTCCAGAATCGTGATGTTCATACGATTAATTTTAAGTTTTGAATTTTAAGTTTTAAGTTGGCAAAGCTTGGTGCCAAGCAAGTATTCTGCTCTTGAACTCATTTAACACTCAACATTCAAAATTCAACATTCAAAATTGGTCTAGTCCAGCCATCCGTTCTCGCGCGTTTGCGCGAGAACGTTGTCCACGATCTGCGGCGCCAGGCCAACGTAGGTCGTGGGATCGAGCAGTCTGCGCAATTCCTCCGGCGTCAACGCCGCCGCCACGCGTTTATCCTGCAGCAGCGCCCGCTCGAAGCTCACGCCGTGCTCGATGCCGTGCATGGAAGCTTCGTACACCAGGTCGTGGGCGGACTGTTTGCCGATCTTCTCCGAGAGCGCGAACATGACGCGCTCGGAGAGCAGGAAACCGCCCAGCAGGTCGAGATTACGCCGCATCCGTGGCACGTCGACGGTCAGCCCGGACAGCACGTATTTCATCATCGCCAGCAGCCCGCCCGCCATCAGGCACGACTCGGGTATGGCCTTCCATTCGCCGCGCCACGCCGAGCCGTCGCGCTCGTGCTCGATGATCATGCATTCGAGCATGTAAGTCGCGTTGTAGCGCAGCGCCCGGGAGACGCCCACCGCCGCCTCGCAGGAGGACGGGTTCCTCTTGTGCGGCATGGTGGAGGAGCCCACCTTGCCCTCGCTGAACGGCTCGAACAGCTCGCCGATCTCGGTGTGCTCGAGGTTGATGATTTCGTTAGCGATCTTGCCCAGCGTCTGGCCGATGATCGCCAGCACGCAGACGTACTCCGCGAAGCGGTCGCGCGCCGGCTGCCAGTTGATGTCCGCGACACCCAGCCCGAGGCGCTTCATCAGCCGCCGCTCGAGCTCCGGCGCCTGCGGGCCGTAGGAGGCCTGCGTGCCCACTGCCCCCACCATGCCGCCGACAAACATGCGCGGCTCCAGCTGCTTCATGCGCTGGTAATTGCGCCCCATCTCGGAGAGCCAGATCGCCGCCTTGTGGCCGAAGGTGATGGGCAGCGCCTGCACGCCGTGCGAGCGCCCCGCCATCGGTGTCGCCTTGTGCGCATCGGCGAGCCGGTAGAGCGCCTTGCCAATGGCTTTCATGTCGCGCAGGTAGATCGCGTGCGCATCCTTGATTTGCAACATGGTGCCGGTGTCGAGGGCGTCCTGGGTGGTCGGCCCGAAATGGATGTACTCGCCGTGGCCGTCCCGGCACAGCTTCTCGACTGCCTTCAGCGCGGGGACCAGCGGATGCTTGATGCGGCGGATCTCGGCGGCGATCGCCTCGAGGTCCACGTTCCCGACCTTCGCATTCGCCGCGATGTCCTGCGCCGCGGCGCGTGGAATGATGCCAAGCTCCGCCTGCTCCAGCGCCAGCGCGGCCTCGAAGTCGTACCACTTCTGCACCCGGTTCGCGTCGCTGAAGATCGCGCGCAGCTCGTCCGTGCTCCACAGGTGCTTGATCAGTGCGTCGTCGAATACGCCGGAAGCCATTATTTCCTCAACTGCGTGTATGGTAAATGGTGAATGGTAAATGGACTAAAGCTCTAACATCGTGGGTTTCGATTCACTATTCACTATTCACCATTCACGCTTTTCCTTCTCATTCGGCTCTCGCCCCGGAGAGCCGAATCACCTTCGCCCACTTGGCGATTTCGTCGCGGATGTAAGCAGCGAATTGCTCGGGCGTGCCGCCGAGGACCTCGATGCCCTGGATTCCGAACTGGTTGCGCACCTCGGGCAGCGCCAGCACCTTCACGATCTCGGCATTGAGCCGCGTGACGATCGCGGGCGGTGTTTTCACGGGCGTGACAAAGCCGAACCAGGTAATGGTTTCGTAGCCCTTCAGCCCGGACTCCGCCACCGTCGGCAGTTCCGGCAGCGACGGCAGGCGCGACACCGTGGTGACCGCGAGCGCGCGCAGGCGCCCGGACTTGACGTGCGGCAGGACGGTGGATGACGGCGAGAACATGAGCGCGACTTCTCCCGCCATGAGATCGGTCACTGCCTGCGGGCTGCCCTTGTATGGGATATGGACCAGGTTGACCCCGGCCAGCGCCTTGAACAGCTCGCCCGACAGATGCGGCACGGTGCCGGTGCCGCTCGACGCGAAACTGAGCTGGCTGGGACGGCCCTTCGCCAGCGCCACCAGTTCCTTGACCGACTTCGCCGGCACCGACGGATGCACGACCAGCACGTTGGGCGCGGCGGTGGTGAGCGCGACCGGCGCGAAATCACGCGCGAAGTCGAACGGGAGCTTCGGGTAGAGCGTGGCGCTGATGGTGTTCGCCACGGTGCCGATGAAGAGCGTGTAACCGTCCGGCGGGGATTTCGCCGAGAGCTCGGCCGCGATGTTGCTCGCCGCGCCGGGGCGGTTGTCCACGATCAACTGCTGGCCCAACGCCTCTCCCGCCTTCGCGCCGATGACGCGCGCGGTGATGTCGGCGGCCGACCCTGGAGGAAAACCCACGATGACGCGGATGGACCTGGCCGGAAACGCCGCACCGGAAACCGCCGAGGGTATCTGTGCCAATGCACTGGTCGCGGCGCATAACATGGCCGCCACCACGGGCACAAAGATCAATTTATTCATGATGGCAAGTCCGACAGGCTACTAACTGCCGGGAATGATTCCGGGCTTGAGCGTGTAGCAGTAGTCGGCGATGTCGCCCGGCTTGCACTTCCACACGCGGTCCATGAACTTGCTCGCGAAGCAGTGCTTGAGTGCTGTCCGCAGCGGACGCAGCCGGAACGGCTGGCCGAACACGAAGGGGTGGATCGAAATGTTGCACACGAGCGGATGGTGCGCGCTCTGCTCGACCATTTCCTCGAACTGGTCCACCAGCATGTCGCAAAATTCCCGACCCGTGTGCTGGCGATGGATGACCTGCGGCGAATCGTTCAACTCCACCGGGTACGGCACCAGCAGGATCGGCCCCGAGCGCGTGCGCATCCAGATCGGCTGATCGTCGCACGGCCAGTCCATGCTGTAGATGTAGCCGGCCTCCTTCAGCAGGTCGGGCGTCCAGGCATTCTCGTACGCGCCCGCCCCCATCCAACCCTTGGGCGGCCGGCCCTCGTGCCGCGCGAAGGTCTCCGTCACTTCCTTGATGACGCGCGCCTCATCGGTCTCCCAGCGGAAGTCCTGGAAGTTCTCCGAATTGGTGCGGCCGTGCCCGACGATCTCGTCGCCGCGGCTGCGGATGCGCTCCATGATCTGCGGCGCATGCTCGTAGAGCAGGCTGTTCGCGTTGTGCGCGAGCGGCATCTGCAATTCCTCGGCGAGGTCGAACAGCCGCCAGATGCCGATGCGGTTGCCGTAATCGCGCCACGAGTAATTGCGATGGGTCTGCGACTCGCCGAGCTTCGCATTGTCGTGCCCGCGCCCCTTGCCGAACGCGTAGACCTCGACGTTGGTGGTAATGCAGAAGGCGAGGCGCTTGCCGCCGGGCCAGCTGTAGTCCTTGCGCCCGATCAACGGAACGTAGTCGTAGCGCGAATGCCGGGGAACGAGGGTCGACATTGAATACGCGGGCGTCGTCTCAATCGACTCGTGCACCGGACAACTGCACCAGCTTGCCCAGCTTGTTCATCTCGGACTGGACGTGCGCGGCAAACTCTTCCGGCGTGTTAGTGATCGGCAACGCCCCGACCTTGCTGTATACATTCTGTACGTCGGGCAGCCGCACGGCCTTGCCGAACTCCGCGTTGAGTCTGTCGACGATGGGACGCGGCACGCCGCGCGGCGCGAGGATTCCGCTATAGAGCACCAGCTCGAAGTCCTTCAGCCCGGACTCCTTCATCGTCGGCACGTCCGGCGCCGCGCCGGTCCGCTGCGGCGTCGTGACGCCCAGCGCGCGGAGCCTGCCCGCCGCCACCATGGGCAGCGCCGGCGGCATCGTCGCGAACAACAGCGCGATTTCCCCGCCGAGCAGCCCGGTGATCGCCTGCGGGCTGCCTTTGTAGGGCACGTGAACAATCCTGATGCCCGCCATCGCCTTCAGCATCTCTCCGGCGAGATGCACGATCGTGCCGTTGCCCGAGGACCCGTAGGAAATGGCGTCGGGATGCTTCCGGGCGAGCGCGATCAGCTCCTTCACCGACTTCACCGGCAGCGAGGGATGCACGACCAGTATCAGCGGCGTGGCGGCGATCAACGTGATCGGCGTGAAATCGCGCACCGAGTCGTACGGCAGCCGCCGGTAGAGGCTCGCGTTGATCGCATGCGTCGTGATGTCCTGGAGGAACAGCGTGTAACCGTCCCCGGGCGATCTGGCGATCTGCTCCGATGCAATGGTCGTCCCCGCACCGGGACGAGAATCGACCACCACCTGCTGGCCCAGGTTCGTCGCGAGTTTGGCGCCGATTGAACGCGCGAGCACGTCGGATATCCCGCCCGCGGTAAAGCCATGAACGAGGCGCACCGACCTGCTGGGATAGTCTGATTGAGCGGCAGCGGGCGGCGTGGCCAGCGCGAAGATGCTAACGACGGCCGTCACGCTGATCAGCATCCGCTTCATGTGCCGTACTTTCGGAGGGAGTAGGCGCATGCCAGTGTCCTGAGTCGCTAATTCGCTGAACAAAAGATGCCGACAATTGACGCCATACTTTGTCGCAAATCCTCGCCAGGTGTCCAACCTGGCTGCGGTTTGCTTCGCGTCTGGCGCCAATTTCGACACTTTTGTCGTTCCTAATGCGTCGGCAGGATAGCGATATTATCAACGAACTAGCGACTCAGGACACTAACAGCGTGTCTCTCGTCCTCATGATCCCCTCCTTGCGCGTGCTAGTATAAAACGATGAGCCTGCCCGACCGGATGAAAGCCGTCAGGATCACCGTGCCCGGAGGCCCTGAGGTGTTAAAACCTTCCGCAGAGCCGCTGCCGCAGTTAAAGCCCGGCGAAGTCCTGGTCAAGGTTACCGCGGCCGGCGTCAACGGTCCGGACCTGATGCAGCGCAAAGGGCTGTACCCTGCCCCAGCCGGCGCGTCCGACCTTCCCGGCCTCGAGGTCGCCGGTGAGGTGGTGGCGCTGGGTAGCGCGGTCAAACGCTGGAAAATCGGGGACCGGGTCGCCGCGCTCACCAACGGCGGCGGCTACGCGGAATATTGCGCCGTCGACGCCCGCCATTGCCTGCCGGTGCCGAACGGCGTCACCGTGCGCGACGCGGGCGGCCTGCCGGAAACTTTCTTCACCGTGTGGAGCAACGTGTTCATGGGAGCGGGCCTTGCGGCGGGAGAAACGTTCCTGGTGCACGGCGGCGCGGGCGGCATCGGCACGACGGCCATCCAGCTCGGTAAAGTCTTTGGCGCGAAAGTGATCGCCACCGACAGCCCCGCCGAGCGCTGCGCGCTCTGCCGCGACCTGGGCGCCGACCGCGTCATCGACTACCAGCAGGAGGATTTCGTCGAGGTCGTGCGCCAGGAAGGCGGCGCGAACGTCATCCTCGATATCGTCGGCGGGCCGAACATCGAGAAAAACTTCAAGGCCGCCTCCCACGATTGCCGCATCATCCAGCTCGCGTTTGCCGCCGGCTCCAGGGTAGACGTCAACCTGATGCCCATCATGCTGAAGCGCCTGACCTACACCGGCTCGACCCTGCGCACGCGGCCGGACGCCTACAAGGCGAGGATCGCGCAGGAACTCGAGGAGAAAGTCTGGCCGCACCTCGAGAGCGGCCGCATCCGCGTGGTGACGCGCCAGACCTTTCCGCTCGAAGCGGCCGCCAGCGCGCACGCGCTGATGGAATCGGCGCAGCACACCGGGAAGATCCTGCTGATAGCCAGCTGACGCTGGAGTGTTGAATGTTGAATGTTGAATGTTGAGTTGGTGCCGTTTTTGCTCTTAACTCAACACTCAACATTCAAAATTCAAAACTCGACACTGCGTCAGATCAGCTGTCGCTGCCGCTCGGTGGAATCGCCGCTATCGCCGATGTTGGGAGGATGGCGGCGCAGCATTGAAATATCGCCGTCGCCGGCGATCGCCCTGGCATGGCTGATGTTCCTCTCCAGCTCGTCGAAATAGAGATTCGGGCCGTTGAAGTGACTTTCGATGTAGTTGTAACAGCCGCCGAGGTCCTGCTTGAGCCGCTTGGTCGCGCCTTGGTAGAAACCCGGTGTCTTGAAAATCAGGTCGGCGGCCGAGGCGAAGATGATCTCTTCGCTGCCGTCCCGGTGGCGCTTGCGGGCGATGCCGCCCCGCACGAACTCGGGGTAGAGCCGGTCGTAGCATTTCTCCAGGTAGCAGCGGTCGGCCATCTGCGCCAGGATGTCGGCGCTGCCCAGCAGGTTGCCGATCAGCCGAAACTCGAGGCCCGGCAGCTTGATCTTGTCCACCGGCATCTCGTAGCCCGTGAAATGAACGATGCGCGCGGCGGCTAGCGCCAGGTCCGCCATGCCGATCTTCGGAAGATACTCGTCGAGGAAGCGCGCGCCGCGCGATACGTGCACGGACGTGTATTCCGCGCCGTTCTCGTGCTTGGTGTCCTTGCGATGACGGATATAGCCGCAATCGTGATAGAGCGCGGCGACGATGCCGAGGCGGAACAGCCGCTCGGTGATGGTTTCGGGACTGGTGGCGCGCACGCAACCGTCGATCAGCCGGGCCATGCCCAGCGTCACGTCCAGCACGTGCTGGACGTCGTGGTAGTCGGTGTCGCACTCGTGGTAGCCGGGATACTCCCCCCGGTAAAGGCTGTTCATGTCGGTGAACGCCTGGACCAGGTTCTGAGGCGCGTCCTGCTGGTATAAATCCTGGTAGATGCGGGTGATCTCTTTCGACACGTCCGCAGGATCGGTGGTATTGATGCGGTTGGTAATATCGTAGTCGCTACGCCGCTCTCGCATGTCCGCTTCACCCGTGAAAACTTTCGCACCAATGGCTTTGCGAAGTAATTAGACTATAATGAAGGTGGGAATGCAACGCGGATAAGACACGGATACTCAATACATTTTTGCGTGTCCAGGCATTGAATCGCGGTCGTCGGTCGCGCGCGCGCCGGCACGAGGATGCCGACGTGGCAACCGCTCGGCAGGTATTGCATCCCGCTGAAAAAACCGAAAAAATCGGATCATGGCAAACATAAGCCCCAAGTCCATCTACGCCAAGACGCCGAAGGGCGTGGTGGATGTCAAGAACAAGACCGCCAAACTGTCGCGAGAGGAAGGCACGGTGTTCCTGATGGTGGATGGCAAGTCCACCGTCGCCGACCTGCTCAAGAAGTCGGGAATGGAAGAGTTGCGGCTGCAATACGCGCTCGACAAACTGACCACCGACGGCTACGTCAAGGTCTTCTCCTCGCCGGCGGTCGCAGTGCCGCCACCCGCTACCGCGGCCACGATTGCAACGGCCGTGCCTGCCGGGCAGACCTCCGGAGACGATCTCGATTTCACTTCCCCCGCGACGATGACCAAGCTCAACGCAGAAGCCGCGGTGCGCACCAAGGCCGAAGCCGAGGCCAAGGCGCGCGCCATGGCAGCAGCGCGCGCGTCGGCGGAAGCCAAAGTCCGGCAGGAAGCGGAAGCGCGGGCGCGGACGCAGGCGGACGCCAGGACGAAGACAGAAACTGATGCCAGGTTGAAGGCCGAAGCGGCGGCGAGAGCCGCGGCTGAAGCGCGCACCAAAGCCGAGGCCGAAGCCAAGGCGGCGGCCAATGCCCAGGCCAAGGCCGAGGCCGAGGCGCGGGTCAAGGCGGCAATGGAAGCCAAGGCGCGCGCGGATACGGAGGCCAAGGCGCGGGCGGAAGCGGAGGCGCGGGCCAGGATCGAAGCCGAAGCGAAGGCGGCGACCGAGGCGAAGGCAAAGGAGGAAGCGCGATCCAGCGCCAGGGCGGAAGTGGACGCGCGTGCTCACGCGGCAGCCGAAACCAAGGCCATGGCCGCGGTCGAAGCGCAAATGAAGGCGCTGAAGGAGGCGCTGGCCCAGGCCGAGCAGCGCGCCAAGCATGAAGCCGAAGAGCGCATTCGGATCGAAGAAGAGATCAAGACGCGGCAGGCTGCCGAGCGCAAAGCGCGTGAAGAAGCCGAGGCGCGTGCGAAGGCGACCGAGGAAGCCGTGAGCAAGGCGCGCGCGATGGCTGAGGAGGCGGCGCGAGTCAAGGCCGAGACCAGGGCCGCCATCGACGCGGTGGGCGGCGGCGGCGAAGCGGCCCGCGCGCAGATGGAATCGGCGATGAATGCCCTCGAAGAGGCGAAGTCCAAGGCGCGGTCGGAATCCACTGCGCGGATTGACGCCGAGCGCCGGGCACAGGCGGAAGCCGAAGCACGCAGTCGCGAAGATCAGGAACGCAAGGCGCGCGAGGAACAGGAACGCAAGGCGCGCGAGGAGGCGGACGCCCGCTCCAATACGCAGTTGAAGGAGCTGCAGGAGCAGGCCAACCGCGCGCGCCTGGAAGCCGAGGCCAGCGCCGAAATTCAGCGCAAGGCGCGCGAAGAAGCCGAAGCCAGGATCCTGGTCGAGCGCAAAGCGCGCGAGGAAGCCGAAGCCAGGGCCGAGGCCGATCGTAAGACGCGCGAGGAAGCACACGCCAAGGCGCGCATCGAAGCCGAAGCCAAGGCCCGCGCTGAAGTCGAGTCCTTGATCCAGGCCGAGCGCAAGGCGCGCGAGGAAGCCGAGCGCAAGGCACAGCAGGAAATCGCGGCCAGGATAGAGATTGAGAAGAAAGCCCGCGTAGAGGCCGAACGCCAGACCGAAATCGCGCGCAAGGCACGCGAGGACGCCGAGCGCAAGGCACGCGAGGCGGTGGCGGCGGCCGGCAGCGCCGACTCGGAAGTGGCGCGCCGGGCGCGCGCCGAAGCGGAAATCATTGCGCGCAAGGCCGAAGAAGCGGTCGCGCAGGCACGCGCGATGGCCGATTCGGAGCGCAAGGCGCGCGCCGCGGCAGAGGATCGCGCCAAGACGGAGACCGTTGCGCGCGTCATGCAGGAACAACAGATGCGCGCCCATTCGGAAGGCGACATACAGTCGCGGGTGCAGGCCGAGATCAAGGCGCGCGACCATGCAGAAATGGAGGCCGACGCGCGCTACCGGCAGGAAGCCTCCGCGCGTGCCAAGGCGGCGGCCGAGCAGCGCAGGAATCGCGAGGGGGAAGCGGAGGCCGCGGGAAAAGGCAAAACCGTCGCCGTCAGGCGCTCGACCAACTGGCCGAAGGTGCTCGGCGTCAGCCTGGTCGCGCTGCTCGTCATCGCTGCCGGCATGCTGCACGTCGTGCCGCTCAACAACTACATTGGCGGCGCGCAGTCCCTCATATCGGCGCGCCTGGGCGCGCCGGTGACCATTTCCAGCATTCGCTACGCCCTGCTGCCCACCCCGCAGCTCGTGCTGGAGCGCGTGGGCATCGGCAAGCTCCAGGAAATCAAGATCGAGACCCTCGTCGTCCACGCGTGGCCCATGACGTTGCTCGCGGATACCCAGAACATAAGCAGCGTCGAGGCCAATAACGTCGTCGCGGCAGAAGACGCGCTGGCGCTCCTCCCCGGCTGGTTCAAGCCGCATGCCGGGGCGCTCACCGTGCGCCGCGTCCAGCTGAAGTCGGTCAGAATCACGGCGAAGAGCCTCGACCTGCCGTCCTTCGGCGCCGACGTCACGCTCAATTCGGACGGCACGCTGCAGCGCGCAGCAATCAGCGACGGCAAGGTGCGGGTCGAGCTTACGCCCAAGGACCAGGCATTGCGCGTGGCGCTGGACGGGCGCAACTGGCGGCCACCGCTCGGGCCCGCCGTAGAATTCGACGATATCGTGATGGAAGCCGTGATCGAAGGGCAGCAGGCCAGGGTCAGTGGCATCGACGCCAAGCTTGGTCGCGCCACGATCAAGGGCGGCGCCAACGTGACCTGGGGCGAGAGCGGCATACGGGCCGAGGGGGATTTCAGCGTCACCAACGGCGAGCTTGCGCAACTGATGGCGGAATTCACGCGCGATTTTACGGCTACGGGGACGCTCAGCGCCAACGTCACCTTCGTGCTGCAGGGCACGTCTCTGCAAAACGTCTTCGCCGCCCCGAAGATGGACGCGACCTTCAACATCGAGAAGGGCTCGCTCAACAATGTCGACATCGTGCGCGCGATCCAGATTTCCTCACGGGAGGGCTTGCGCGGGGGCAAGACCGGGTTCAACAGCCTCGCCGGTTCGCTGCAGGTAGTGCAGCGGAACTACTCCTACCGGCAACTGCAACTGACCTCCGGCCCGATGAACGCCAGAGGCAACGTGGACGTCGGTTCCAACGGCGAGCTCTCGGGCCGCATCACCGCCGAGCTGGGCTCGAAGACGGTGATCGTGGCGCGCGGCAATCTCGCCGTCACCGGCAACCTCAAGTCACCGGTGCTCAGGCAGTGAACAGCGTGATTCGTGAATCGTGAATCGTGAATCGACCAGCAAAAAAAGCCCGCTGGCGCGGGCTTTTTTATTTACCGGTCACTGGTCATCGCCGTCACGCTCTCCGCACGGGTGAAACCCGTTCCGGTTGGCCGCCTGCGCGCAGCGCGGCGATGCGCTCGTCGAGAGGCGGGTGGGACATGAACAAACGCTTCAGGCCGCCCCCGACTCCGCCGGAAATGCCGAACGACTTCACCGCGTCCGGGAGCTGCGCGGGCTGCCCGTGGTTGAGCTTTAGGCGCTCCAGAGCCGCGATCATCTTGTTGCGGCCGGCCAGCGCGGCGCCGCCCGCGTCGGCATGGAACTCCCGGTAGCGCGAGAACCACATCACGATGATGCTGGCCAGGACGCCGAGCACCAGTTCGGCGACGATGGTCGTGACCCAGAAGCCCGGGCCGTGCCCGCGCTCGTTCTTCAGCAGCAGGCGATCGACGACGAAACCGACGACCCGCGACAGGAAGATCACGAAGGTATTGACCACGCCCTGGATCAGCGTAAGGGTGACCATGTCGCCGTTTGCCACGTGGCTCACTTCGTGCCCGAGCACTGCTTCGGCCTCGTCCTGCGTCATGTTCTGCAGGAGACCCGTGCTGACCGCGACCAGCGCGCTGTTCTTGCTCCAGCCAGTGGCGAATGCGTTGATTTCGGGCGCCTCGTAGACCGCCACCTCCGGCATGCCGATGCCGGCCTTCTCGGCCTGACGCTTTACCGTGTCCATCAGCCAGCGTTCGGTGGTATTGGCCGGCACCTCGATCACGTGGGCGCCAGTCGCCTTTTTCGCCATCCACTTCGAAATCGCGAGCGAGATGAACGAGCCGCCAAAGCCGAAGATGGCTGCCATCAACAACAGACCCTGCAGGTTCAACCCGGAGTCCTGCGCCAGCATGCGGTCGATGCCCAGCAACTGCATCGAAATGCTGAGTACCGCCAGCACGGCAAAGTTGGTGACGATCAGCAGGAAAATCCGTTTCATGGGGGTTGTGCCTCCGGTTATCGTTGGTCGTTAGATGGGGGTGGCAGGCGTAGAGTTCAAGCGTCTGAGCCGCGGTACACGATTATGATTAATTTGAGTATTTAAGTCGGACGCCGGCCAGCCGTCACGCCCGGGTCATGCCGCCGGTGCCACGGCTGCGGGCGGCGTTCCGGCGGCGGCAACCAGCCGCGCGATCGAGTTGGCATAGTACTCCAGCAGGATCCATTCCGCTGGGTCGGCGCGATAGAGTCCAGCCTCGTCCCGGACGATGCGCCGCAGCAGCAGCATGCGCAGGCCGACCCCGATCGCATAGTCGAGGTCGCCGCGGGGCAGGTAAACGTGCGCGCCCGACCGCTCCAGACGCATGATGAGTTCGTAGATCGCGGACTTCAACTCGAGTTCGGACCATGCGGCATCGCGGTTGCGCAGGAGCACGGTGGCAACCAGCGACACCGGCAGCACCGGGACGATGTCCGCAATCGCCTCCATGATCCGGGCGCCGACCCGCTCGACTTCCGCGTGGCGCGCATCCTCGGCGAGATGCCGGAAATCGGTACCATTGTGCTTCACGTAGTCGCGCATCGAAATCGGGCGGCCGAAATTGACGCAGGCGTAGCCGAAGCGGTACCAGCGGCCAGTCAGCATCAGCCAGAGGTTGGCCCCGACGAACGCCGCCGCCCGCGCGATCGCGTAGAGCACGCCCCGCTTCGGCGCCTGCGCGTCGAGCTTGCGCAGCAGCGTGCGGTCCTCGAGCACGCGGTCGTAGTTTATGCCCACCGGTATGAATACGAGATCCCGCTCCGCGGCCGGATCGAAGCCCTTCAGCATGTAGTCGAGCAGTCCGAGCCGCGGCGGGCGCAGCCTGCCGTCGGTCGAAAGCCCGCCCTCGGGATAGACCGCTTGCGGCACGCCGGCCTCCACCGCCATCTGCACGTAGCGCTGCAGAACGGTCCGGTAGAGCGGGTCGCCGGAATTGCGCCGCACGAAATAGGCGCCCATCGAGCGTATCAACTGCTGCAGCGGCCAGATGCGCGCCCATTCGCCCACCGCATACGACAGCGCCACGCGCTCGGCGGCGAGGAAAGCGACCAGCACGTAGTCCATGTTGCTGCGGTGATTCATGACGAACACGATTGACGATTTCGGATTGACCGCCGCCAGCGCCGCCGTGTCGTTGTAGCCGAGCCGCACGCGGTAGAGCAGCTTGGCGAGCGCCCTGGCCAGCCAGTAGCCGATGCGGAAATAGAGGTAGGCGTTGAACGCCGGCACGATCTCGCGCGCGCAGCGGTCCACGCGCGCGGCCACCGCTTCACGCGGCAGCCCCTTCTCGCGGCACTCGCGGTCGATGGCGGCCTGCACCCTGGGGTCGTGGAACAGCCGGTCGACCAGCACCTGCCGCCGCGTCAGCTTGAACTGCGGCAGCTCGATGTTGAGCCGCTCGTTGATCTCGCGGATGGCGCGGTTCACCCGGCGGCGGTAGTACCAGCGCGCACCCGGCACCAGCAGCCGGTCGAGCGCAGCCCATAACGCGAGCAGCAGTAGAATGACGAACAGCCAGACGGGCAGCGTGATGGTCGATGTCATGTTCTTGGCTGTCAGCTGTCGGCTATCATAAGCAGCGAGCAGCCCCATGCGCAAACGCCGCTTACTCTTCGCCGCCGGCGGAGCCGCCCTCCTGGGCGGCTGCGGCTTCTCCCTCGAGCATGGCCTGTCCAACCCGTGCCGCGCGCGGCTGCCGCGCGAGCTTGCGAACGACGCAGCGGTGCAGGCGGCGTGGGACGGCGTGGACCCCGCTCGCGTCTGGGACTGCCACGCGCATCTCGTCGGCACCGGCGACTCCGGCAGCGGCATCTGGTTGAATCCCGGCATGCTGAGCATGGCCAACCCGGCGCAATACGCGCAGCGCCTGTTCTATCTCAACGCCGGCTGCGCGCACGACGCGCCGGGACGTGTGGACCTGAGCTACGTCGAGCGCATGCACAACCTGCTCGAGGGCATGCGCCCGGGGGCAAAGCTCATCCTGCTCGCGTTCGACCGGCATTATGCCGCGGATGGAACGCCCATAGCGGAAGAGACCGCATTCCACGTCCCGGACGCATACGCAATGGCAACTGCACAGCGGTATCCGCGGCATTTCGAGTGGGCTGCCTCCATCCATCCCTATCGCCGCGACTGCCTGGATGCGCTGCGCCAGGCGAAGGCCGGCGGCGCGCGCGCGGTCAAATGGCTGCCCGCCGCGATGGGCATAGACCCTTCCTCGCCCCGTTGCGATGCGTTCTACGCCGAACTCGGCAAACTCGGACTGCCGCTCATTACCCACGCCGGCATGGAACGCGCAGTGCGCGTCGCCAACCGCCAGCACCTGGGCAACCCCCTGCTGCTGCGGCGCCCGCTGGAGCACGGCGTACGAGTGGTGGTCGCGCACTGCGCGACCATGGGCGAGGATCGCGACCTCGACCAGGGCGCCAACGGACCCTATGTGGAAAGCTTCGCGCTGTTCGCACGGCTGATGGACGAAGCGCGACATGGCAAAACGCTCCTCTACGGCGACCTCTCCGGGGTAACCCAGCAGAATCGCGCCGGGCCGGCGCTGGCCACACTGCTCGAGCGCGGCGACTGGCACCCGCGGTTGCTCAACGGTTCCGACTATCCCATACCCGGCGTCATGCCGCTCTATTCGATGAGCCGGCTTGCCGAGTTACGCTTCATCGAGTCCCGCCTCGCGCCGGTACTGACCGCACTCCGTGAATACAATCCGCTGCTGTTCGATTTCGTCCTCAAGCGCCACCTGCGTTCCGGGGAGAAATCGTTTTCCAGGGTGGTTTTCGAGACCCGCCCGTTCTTCGCGGGGTAACCCAAGAGTGCCAAACATGATGAAACAAACGCTACCACGGTTTTTCGATTAAAATTACAGCAACGGATCCCGACGGCATGCAAAGCCAGCTGATTTTCGATTCCACGCTTACGGCTGAGGAGCTGCGCGGCTTCGCTCGCACGGTGGCCGAAATAGAATGGCTGCTGTTGATGCTGGTGCTGCTGTACCAGGTGGTACTCACGCCCGACGAGGAAACCGGCGCAGCGCTGGCAATGGCCATGTTCTTCTTTGCCGCCTTCGTGCTGTCGTTCCGTTACGCCAACTTCTATCGCCGCGAATCCCCCACGAAGATCGCGGTCGAGACCTGGGTGATGATCATCTTCATCACCTGGGTGCTCGCGTACACCGGGGGCTCCGACAGCCTGTTGAGCCAACTCTACCTGCTCGTCATCATCGTCAGCGCGTTGACCCTGGGGAAAGTCGCCACGCTGCTCCAGGTGGGCCTGATCACCCTGTGCTACATCTGGCTCGGCCAGCCGGAGGGGCTGATGTCCCTGCCGTTCGGCACCAAGGTGCTGGCGCAAATATCCCCGATGCTGCTCGTCGCCTACATCACCACCATGCTCTCGGCCGACATCCGCGTGGCTTATGGCCGCACCTACACTCAGATGAAGAAGCTCTCAGAAACCGACGATCTCACCGGTGTATTGAACACGCGCGGCTTCATGCAGGCGGCCGCGCAGACTTTCCAGCAGTCCGAGCGCTACGCGCTCCCTTTCAGCATCGTAATGATTGATTCCGACAGCCTGAAATCCGTCAACGATACGCTTGGCCACGAGGCAGGCGACCGCCTGCTCAAACTCACCGTGCAATGCATTCAGCAGGAACTCCGCAGGAGCCCGGTCCGGCAACTGGATGTCATCGCGCGCTACGGCGGTGATGAGTTCCTGCTGCTGCTGCCGGAGACGCCTTCCAGCGGGGCAATGGGCGTCGCGGAACGCATTCGGAAAGCCATAGAGTCCGCCCACCCGATCACTTCGCACGGCAAGGCCGTGGCGGCAACAGTCAGCGTTGGCGTTGCCAGTTTTCCAGTGCATGGCGCGGACCTCGAAACCATCATGGACAAGGCCGACCAGGCGATGTATGCGAGCAAGGCGGGCGGCAAGAACCGCGTCACCGTGGCTTCCGCCTGACCCCGGAAAACATTATGGGTGACTTGATGGGTGATGCCCCGTTCAAAGTTCCAAGTTCAAAGTTCCAAGTTGAACCTTGAACCTTGAACCTTGAACCCGGAACCCGGAACAGTCCCTTCCCTCATCCCTCATCCCTCATCCTTGATCCTCCGGCCGGGCCGGAAGTAGTCCCGGTCGTCGTAATACGCCTCGCGCTCATTGTCCGCGCACCAGCCGGGCACGCCCAAGACCGGCACTACCGCCAGCTCGCGGGTAGCCCGCAGGTTACCGGGGTCGGCGAGGTACGCCGCAATCCGCGCGTCGAGGCTGGCTAACTGCTCCGGCAGCGGCGCCTCCAGCCAGTCCGGCTTTACCTTCAGCACGATGCCGCGTCCCGTGATGCCAAGGAACGGGCGCAGCGCCTTCTCGTAGAGCGCATGACCGAAGAGCATGAATCGCATCTGCGATCGGGCCTCGTGCCGGCGGTGCCAGAACAGTTCCTTCCACCAGAATTCGGAGAGCATTCCCAGCAGTTGATCGTCGCAAGAAGCGACGATCACTCCTCCTTCGTCGAACAGCGTCAACGCATCCTGCGCGGGGCCGCGATTGGCGGCACCGGCCGCGCGCTGGGCCACCAGCGCGGCGTAGTGGCGCGCATTGAGCGCGGCCTTGGCGCGCGGGAATCCGAGCCACACGAGCAGATTGAAGAGGTCGTGCCAGCTGCGTTCGCGCACTTGAAGCTCGCCCGAGAGAAAGGTACGCGCCTCGTGCTTCTCCTCCAGCGCGCGGCGGCGGCGGCCCTGCGGCACCAGTTGCAGCGGCATCCCCCGCGCATTGCGCACCGGCGGATCGCGCGCGTCGAGCAGTCGCTGCAACTCGGCGAGCCCCGGCCAGTCCGGGCCGAACGCTACGGCATTCGCGCGCAGCGGCTCGAACATTGGCGAGCGCGCGAGGAAATCCGGATCCCACTCCATGAAAGATGAGGCTGTTCCAGGTTCAAGGTTCAAGGTTCAACTTGGAACTTTGAACTTGGAACTTTGAACGGGGTGTCACCCGACACTCGACACTCGACACTCATGACCCCCTGCCTAAGTTAAACTGACGTGTCATTTCAGGCACGCGATTATGACAGAGAGAGTCGAGTGCGCGGTGATCGGGGCGGGCGTGGTCGGGCTCGCGATCGCGCGGCGGCTGGCGATGAGCGGGCGCGAGGTCGTGGTGCTCGAAGCCGAGGAAGCCTTCGGCACCCATACCAGCTCGCGCAACTCGGAGGTGATCCACGCGGGCATCTACTATCCCACCGGATCGTTGAAGGCCCGGCTGTGCGTTGCCGGCAGTCGGGCGCTCTACCAGTACTGCGCCGAGCACGACGTGCACCACCGCCGCATCGGCAAAATCATCGTCGCCTGCGACGAAACCGAGCTGGCGGGCCTCGGGAAGTACCAGGAGCAGGCCGCTATCAATGGCGTGGAAGGCCTGCGCCTGCTGACGGCGCAACAGCTGGCGGAGATGGAGCCCGAAGTGCGGTGCGTGGCGGGCTTTCTTTCGCCCGCCACCGGCATCATCGACAGCCACGGACTGATGCTCGCCTACCTCGGCGACGCCGAGAGTCACGGCGCCGCGCTCGCCCGTGCCAGCCCGGTGGTGTCGGGCCGCGTCGAAAGCGACGGCATCGTGCTCGAGACCGGCGGGGCCGAATCCATGTCCATCCGGTGCGGCATGGTGGTAAACAGCGCGGGCTTCAGAGCGCAGGCAGTCGCGTGCTCGATCGCCGGCATACCCCCGCAAAGCGTGCCGCCAACCCACTACGCCATCGGCCATTACTACACGCTCTCCGGCGCCGCGCCGTTCCGGCGCCTCATCTACCCGGTCGCGCGCCAGGACTGGCTCGGCGTGCACGTCACCATCGATCTCGGCGGCCGGGTCAAATTTGGCCCGGATTTCACCTGGATAGACCGCGTGGACTATCGCTTCGACGAAAGCCGCGAAGCCGCGTTCTACCACGCGGTCCGGCGTTACTACCCCGGACTGAAGGATGGTACGCTGCAGCCCGGCTACACCGGCATCCGGCCCAAGATCCACGGCCCCAACCAGCCGGCGCCCGATTTCGCGATCCGGGGCCCGCGCGATCACGGAGTAGCGGGCCTCGTCAACCTCTACGGCATCGAGTCGCCGGGGCTCACCTCTTCGCTCGCCATAGCAGACTACGTCGCCGACCTGCTTGAAGGCGCGTAAAGCGGGCGACAGGGGCGCGTGCCATAATTAACGTATACCAGACGTGAAACGCCGGAGTAACTGCGACCGCAAATGGCAAACGACACCACGTATATAAAGACGACCGCCGGCCGGGCCGAAGTCGCGGCCAAACCGGGAAAGCTCCCGATCGGCCTGAAGACGCTGCTGGGCCTGGTCGAGAACTCCACGGTCGCCCAGCTGCACGCCAAACTTCCGCAAGTACCGCTGGACAAACTGAATCCGGCTCTCGACCGCCTTTTTGCCGACGGCTACATCGAGATAGCCATTGCCGGGGCGGCGGCGCTGGCGGCGCCGGCAACCCCGAACGCCGGGCTCGACTTCGCAGACTTCATCAACCGGCCGGTCAAGGAACCGACGTTCCAGCAGTTGCAGCAGGCGGAGGCGACACTATCGGGAATCAGGCCGTCGAAGAAAGCCGGTTATTACGTTCACATCATCAACCGGTCCGACAAGCGCATCGCACCGCACGGCGGCGGCAACAAGCACACCGTGCTGGTCATCGATGCCGACCAGGCCAATGCGCTCGTCGTGACGCGCGCGCTGCTGCTCGCCAAGTTCGACACGCGCGCCGCCGCGAGGCAGGATGAGATCGTCGCCGCGCTCAACCAGCAGCCCGCGGCGGACGTGATCGCCATGGACTTGGTGCTGCCCGACGTTATCGGACTCGAGCTGCTCGGCCGCCTGCGTGAGCATCCGACCTACAAGTCGGTGCCGATCATCGTCATGGCCGGCAAGGTCGGGCACGACGACATTGTGGCCGCCCTCGCCTACGGCGCGAGCGGCTACATGACCAAGCCGTTCAAGCCCGAGGCGCTGGTGGACAGCGTCCAGGCCGTGCTCGGCCTGTGAAACGGTGACGAGACACGGCTAACCTGAGTTGGCAGATGGCAGCCGCCAGTTGGCAGTAACTGCAAACTGCCCACTGCAAACTGCGAACTTTCTATCCCTAATCACCCATTGCCCCTCAGTCGAGTACCGCAATTCCCTCGACTTCGACTAGGTACTCCGGCTTCGCCAGGGACTGCACGCCGACCAGCGTGCTGGCGGGCGGGTTGTCCTTGTTGACGTGGCGCGCCCGCGCCTGGGACATCAGGTCGCGGTGCTCGGGTTTGAAGTTGACGACGTAGACGGTGATCTTCACCAGGTCGTTGAAGGTCGCGCCTGCGCCATTCAGCGCGAGGCCCACGTTGCGGTAGACCTGCTCCGCCTGCGCCGCCAGGTCGCCCTTGCCGACCACCTCGCCCCTCTCGTTCTGGGCAACCTGCCCGGCGATATAGACCGTCCTGCCCCCGCTCGCGACGACGGTGGGGGTGTACGCGCCCGGCCGCAGCAGGCCCGGTGGATTGATGAATCGCTTCTCTGCCATGACCATCCTCCTTGTTGTCGAATAAATCAGTTCCAGTCCTCGATCAACTGCCTGATCTGCGGGATCGCCAGCCCAGCGGCGGTGCGGCCCTCGGCGATCGCCTCGGCACCGCGGTGGAATTCCAGCAGGCCCAGCGCCCCCAGTCGCGGCTGGATGATCGCGTCCGCCGGCTCACCCGCAAGCCGGCTGCGCGTGATGCGTTCGCTCATGATGTTGAGACTGGAGGTCACGACCTCGATCATGCCGGGCCGCTTCACCGGCTTGTCGCGGGACGCCCGGGCGTAGCGCCCGACCAGCTGGGAACTCAGTTCCACTGCGATCACCAGGTCGGCTTCCATCGCGCGCGCCAGCGAGACCGGCACCGGATTGACCAGCGCCCCGTCCACCAGCAGTCGCTCGCCGCTCGGCCACGGCGTGAACAGGCCCGAGAGCGCGATCGAAGCGCGCACCGCGTCAGCCACCGACCCTTCGCGCAACCACACTTCGCGCCCGTTCGCGAGATCGGTCGCGACCGCCGCGAATGGCCGCTGCAGTTGCTCGATCTGCTTCGCAAGCAGGTCGCCGCGCAGGTAATCGAACAGCTTGCCGCCCTTCAGCAGGCCGCCGCCAAAGGAGAAGTCGAAGTACCCCATCACCCTGCGCCAGGTGAGCTCCCGCACCCATTGCTCCAGCTCGGGCAGGCGGTCGTCGGCATAGACCGCGCCGACCAGCGCGCCGATCGACGTGCCGCACACCACTGTGGGCGCGATACCGGCCTCGGTGAGCGCCTGCAGCACGCCGATATGCGCCCAGCCACGGGCCGAGCCGGCGCCGAGCGCGATGCCGATGCGGGGTATTCGCCGTGCCATGAGAATCTACAGGATAAAACCGAAGACCAAGAACAATAGACAGGATTTACAAGATTAACAGGATTAGAACCAAAACAAATTCGAGAAAAGGCCTCTTAGGTTTGCTTTTGATCTTGTTAATCCTGTTAATCCTGTCTATTTGGTTGCATGCTTTTCCAGGAACGCCGCCAGCGCGGCGACCCACTCCGGCCGCGTGAAGATGAAGCCGTCGTTGTGCCCGCCGCTCATTTCCAGGAACGTCTTGGGCGCGTTCGCCGCCTCGAACAGTTTCTTGCCGTGCGCATACGGCACGACGTCGTCGTCCCGGCTGTGGGCGATGAATACCGGCGCCGAGATACGCTTCAGGTTTTCCACGTTGTCGTAGCCGAAGCGGCTCAGGAGCCGCACCGGCAGGAACCAGTAAACCTGTGACCCGAGATCGTTAACCGAGGTGAACGAAGAGTGCAGGATGACGGCGCGGGGACCGGCAGCCCTCACCCCCGACCCCTCTCCCTTATGGAGAGGGGAGCCATCTGGTTCCCTTCTCCCCTCGGGAGCAGGGGAAGGCATGAGGGATACTTTCGCCGCCAGCCACGTCGCGACTGCGCCGCCCAGCGATTCGCCGGCAATGACAATATCCTCGGGCCGCGCCAGGCGCGCGTGGCGCGCGTAATCCCACGCCGCCTCGGCATCGAGGTACGTGCCCTCCTCCGAAGGCGAACCGGTGCTCTTGCCGTAGCCGCGGTAGTCCACGATCAGCGTCGAATAACGCAGGCGGTGAAACATCTGCAGGTAGTCGAGACGATGCGAGATGTTGCCGGCGTTGCCGTGAAAGAACAGCACCATGCCGCGCGCCCCGTCGGCCGGCACCCACCATGCCGCGAGCGTCTCTCCGTCGGCGGTGCGAATCTCCACTGACTCGAACCGCATCCCGTATGACTGCGGGTTAAGCACGGCCTCGCGCCCCGTGCCGGGAAAGAACACGAGGTGGGACTGGAACACGAACACCAGGACCAGCACCACCCCGTAGGCGATTCCGAGCGGTATCAGCAGTTCCCCGAGCATTCGCCGCATCGCCGCTACCAGCGGAAAGTGGCGCCGAGCAGGATCACCGTGTCGACTTCCGCGTCGTTCATCCGCTTGCGCAGGCCGAAGTCAAAATCGATCTTGTCGGTAGGCGAGTATATGAAGCCGAGCATCGCGAACCGGCCGGTGCTGCCCGGCAGGTACGGGTCGTTCCGCGACGAATTGGTGCGAACCCCCGCCTCGCCTACCAGCCGCAGGTCGTCCCGCACCGACCAGGCGGCGCCGGCCGAAATCCGCCAGAGGTCAGCCCGATTGTCGTCGGTGTCCTGCTGCAGCTTGTAGCGCACGTCGCTGTAGGCGATGTTGCCGTTAAACGCCCACGGCTTCGCCTCGTAGGTGGCAATGAAGTTGACCCCCCACGATGCCTTGCCGGTGCCGAGGCCCCGGTTCTCGTCGCCGGTCGGCAGCAGAATCGAGGGCTTCAAGGCCAGGCTCAGGGCGCCGGACTCGTAGAAGCGCCACTTGATGTCCACCGTGGAGTCGGCCGTCCCGCTGGAATCCTCGACCACCGCGCCGTTCTCGGTGACGCGCTGCCGAACATGGTTCAGGCCCAGCGCGAGGTCCAGGTTCTCCAGCAGGCCGTAGGTCAGCACCGGCGTGAAAACGGTAATCTTGCGTTTTTGATCCACGGGGCCCGCCCCGGCATCCGTGGTGCGATCGAGCGTGCTGCGCTCGGCCTGCAGTTCGAGCTGCCAGTTGCCCGTGCCTTGCGTTCCAGTGTCGTCGGTGATGAAGGGATGCGCCGCCCACACCAATGTGGAAGGCAGAAGGCAGAAGGCAAAAGGCAAAAGGGTGGAGCGAATACGGCAACGTCCGCCGGTTCGCTCGCCCGTCGCCCGACCAGCACCTTCTGCCTTTTGCCTTTTTCCTTTTGCCTTATTCTTCATCACTCATCCCTCATCCCGCCTCCCTCAGTCTACTTTCGCTCCCGACTCCTTCACCACCTTCGCCCACTTGGCGTAGTCCGCCCGAATCAGCTTGCCAAACGCCGCAGCCGTGCCGCCGACGGCGTCGGCGCCCTGGGTCGCCAGCCGCTCCTTCAGGGCCGGCGTCGCCAGCGCGGCGTTGAGTTCCTTGTTGACGCGCGTGACAGCGGTCCCCGGCGTGCCCGTCGGGGCGAGAATACCAAACCAGTTGACCACTTCGTATCCCGGCACGGTCTCCGCAATGGCCGGCAGGTCGGGGAACGAAGGCGAGCGCTGCGGTCCGGTCACCGCCAGCCCACGCAACTTGCCGGCCTTCACCTGCGGCGACAGCGGCACTGCACTGGAAATGGTGAGCCTGACCTGGCCCGCGAGCATGTCCGTAACCATCGGGCCGACTCCCTTGTACGGTATATGCACGAGATCGAGCCCGGCCATGCTCTTGAACAGCTCCATGGCGAGGTGGCTGGAGGAACCGCTGCCTCCCGATCCGTAATTGAGCTTCCCGGGCATGGCTTTCGAGTACGCGATCAGCTCCTTCACGGTCTTCACCGGGAGCGCGGCGTGGGACGCCATCATCAGAGGCACCGACACGAACTGCACCACCGGAACGAAGTCCTTGAGCGCGTCGTATGTCACCTTCCGGTAGAGATGCGGGTTGATAACGTGGGGGATCGAGGTGAACAGCAGCGTGTAGCCGTCGGGATGAGCGCGGGCCGTAATCTCGGTCGCAATCAGGCCGCCGGCCCCGCCGCGATTGTCCACCACCACCTGCTGGCCGATCGCCTCGGAGAGCTGCTGCGCGGCGAAGCGCCCCAGAATATCCGCCGCGCCGCCGGGCGGGAACCCCACCACCAAACGGATCGGTCTATCGGGATATGCCGCTTCGCCTTCGCGAATCGGCATGAACTGAACCGCAATCACTATCAGGAACAGTGCTGCTTTCATGCAATATCTCTGATCTTGCTTTTCTTGGCGTGCTGGGCGGTCTTGGCGGATCAAATTAATGAATTGCCTTTCTTGGCGGTCTTGCCGTGCTTGGCAGTTCAATTATTGTTCTTGCTTTTCCTTCGTGTCCTTTGTGTCCTTCGTGTCTCAGCTTTTCTTGGCGTCTTGGCGGTTCGATCTTCCTCACTCCGGTTTCGCCCCCGACGCTTTCACCGCTTTCGCCCACTTCGCAATTTCCGTCTTGATGAAGGCCGCGAACTGCTCGGGCGTGTCGCCGACGAACTCGGCGCCCTCGGCGCTCATGCGGTCGCGAATGTCCGGCGCCTGAATAGCCTTGGTGGACGCCGCGTGGAGCTTCATGATGATATCGCGCGGCGTGCCAGCCGGCGCCGCCATGCCGAACCAGGAGCCGGTCTCGAAGCCCTTCAACCCCTGCTCGTCGAGGGTAGGAGTATCCCCCGCCGCAGCGACGCGCTTCAGGCTGGTGACGCCCAGCGCGCGTATTCGCCCGCTCTTCACGTGTGGAATCGTGGACACCATCGCGCCGAAGTAAATCTCGATGTGCCCCGCCACCACGTCGATCAGCGCCGGCGTCGCGCCCTTGTAGGGAACGTGGACCATCTTCACGCCCGTCATGCTCTTGAAGATCTCCGCCGCCAGGTGGTGCGGGCTGCCAATGCCGGTCGAGCCGTGCCGCAGCGCATTGGGATTGGCCCTGGCGAGCGCGACGAGTTCTTTGGCGTTCTTCACCGGTACCGAGGGATGACACACGACGATGCCGGGCACCTTCGCGAAGTTGGTGACGTAGGCAAAGTCCTTCAACATGTCGTAGTTGAGTTTGGGGAACAGCGTTGGGTTAATGGCGTTGGCGACGGTGGGCATGAACAGCGTGTAGCCATCGGGCGCTGCCCTCGCGCCGACCTCGGTGGCGATATTGGTGCCGGCGCCGGGCCGATTCTCGACGATCACTTGCGGGCCCCATGCTTCCGTCAGCTTCTGCCCTACCGCGCGCGCCAGCATGTCCGCCGTGCCGGCCGGGGTGTAGCCGACGATGTACCGGATGGGCTTCGCCGGGTAGTTCGCCGCCGTCTGCGCGAGCGCGGGAGCCGCGGCAAGCGCGAGCACGGCGGCGACTACCCGGCGGAATGATGAATGTTGAATGATGAATGATGAATGAGTTTGCATAAATCCTTTAAGAAAATCCGTGTGGTTCCGTGTGTTTCCGTGGCTAAATCAGTTTTGCGATGGATTCTAGCCGAGACACGCGCCGACGGCGCTAACGATCGCCTCTGCAATCGGTTTGCGGACGGCGGGATCGCGCAGGCGCAGTTCCTCGTCGCGGTTGACGATCACGCCCGCCTCGAACAGCAGCGCCGGGATGCTCGCCGTCTTTAACACCGCCAGGTTGTCGAAATAATGTACTCCGTTGGCTTCGTCGGCGAAAGGACGATTCTCGCCCAGGATGGGGTCGGCGTGATAGCGCGACGGCGTGAAGCCGGCGCCCCTTAACGCCGCGCCGATGGCAGACGCGCATCTCAGGCCCGCTTCCGTATGGGCATTCAGGCGCGACACGAACAGCGAGTAACCCGCGAACTTGTCGCTGTAGCTGAGCGTCTCGCTTTCATACTCCCAGACCGAGAGAAAGCGCGGCTGCACGGAATCGTGGTGGATGGAGATAAACAGGTCCATGCCGGCGGCACGCGGAGCGCGTCCGCCCAGGTTTGCGGAAAGCCCATCGTCACCGATCAGGAGAGTCCGGTGGCCCGCGTGCTTTAGTGCAATCTCAATTTCGCGGGCAAGTTGCAGGTTGTACTCGAACTCGGTGACACCGCGGGCACTGATGACGCCCGGCTTCTCCAGGTAGTGCCCGACGTCGATCGCTATGCTGGCAGCGAAAACTACATCTAGCCGCCAAGGCGCCAAGACACCAAGAAATACCAGAACAAAAGCTGAGACACGAAGGACACCAAGGACACGAAGGAGAACCACAACAATTACAGAACCGCCAACGTCGCCAAGAAATTCACAACCATTACGGTTTAACGTCAATTGACTGGCTTGCTGGCTGACAATTTATTTGGTGCAATCGTCATCTGTTCTTACCGAACTGCCCGGTAGTCTTTGCAGTTCGATTATTGTTTTTGCTTTCCTTAGTGTCCTTTGTGTCCTTCGTGTCTGTGCTTTTCTTGGCGCCTTGGCGTCGTGGCGGCTATTGTCCGGATTACCAGCCCAGCACATACGCCGGCCGCCGCGGGTCGGCGCCGCCGTGCAGCACCCCGTTCTTGTGGTCGTTGACGATGGTGCACACCGACCCCGCGAGCCAGGTCATGTCGTCCCATTCGTAGACCTTGTGCCCCATGTCCCTCAACTCTTCCCCGAACTCGTCGGCGAGACTCTTTTCCATGTGGAGCCGCCCCGGGTAGTACGGATGCGGCTCGAACGAGCCGGGGAAGCTGTAGCCCGCGAAGCGTGGCGCTTCCACCGCGGCCTGCGGCGCCATGCCGAAGACGTTGATGTTGAGGAACACCTGCAGCATGGCCTGGCATTGCACGTCGCCCCCCGGCGTGCCAAACGGCATGTAGACGCGCCCGTTCTTGAACGCCATCGCCGGATTGGGCGTCAGCCGCGGCCGCTTGCCCGGCGCGACTGAGCACGGATGCGACGGATCGGACCACGATTGCGTGCCGCGGCCCGAGCACAGTATTCCCACGCCGGGGATGATGGGAGTCTTGTCCGAGCCGTCGCTCGGCGTGCACGAGATGGCGTTGCCGTCGCTGTCGATCACGCACAGGTACGACGTGTCGCCTGGTCCCGGCGCTTCGTCGGACTCGGGCGCCGGCACGCAGCGCTGCCGGATATCGGCCAGCGTCGCTGGATCGCCCGCGGGCGGCATTTCGCCCCATGCTTTTTCGAGACTGATCATCGAGCGGCGGTGCGCCGAGTAGCGGTCCGACATCAGTCCCTTCATCGGCACCTTGATGAAGCGCGGGTCGCCGAAATGATGGTGGCGATCGGCGAAAGCGAGCTTCAGCGCCTCCGTCACGACGTGGATGTACTCCGTCGAGTTGTGCCCCATCGCCTTCAGGTCGAAGCCCTTGAGGATATTGAGCGCCATCGGCAGCACCGGGCCCTGCGACCACGGCCCGCAGGCGTGCAGATCGATGTCGTCGAAGCGCGTGCGCACCGTGGGCTCGAACTTGACGCGGAAATCCGCGAAGTCCTCGAAGCGCATCGGGCCGCCTTCCTGCTCGATGAACTTCGTCACCGTGCGCGCGATATCGCCCTTGTAGAAGGCGTCGCGTGCCGCCCGGAGCCCGGCCTTCCGGCTCTTTCGCGCCGCCTTTTTTTCCTGGTCCGCCATGTACTGCATCGTCCTGCCGAGGTCGGGCTGGCGGAAGACCTCGCCCACTTCGGGCGGCCGCCCTTTCGGCAGGAATACTTTCCTGCTCGCCGGCCAGCGCTTGTAGTTTTCCTCGTTCTTCTTGATGAACTCCGACATCATCGGGTGCATCGGGAAGCCCTCGCGCGCGAAGCGAATGGCGCGGGATGCGACGTCGCCGAAGCTCATGGTGCCGAAATGCTCGAGCGCGGTGATCCATGCATCCGGCGCGGCCGGCACCACACAGCGCTCCACGCCTTTCGGAATCTTGCCGCCGTGCCGCTTCATGAAGTAATCCGGCGTGATCGCCCGGGGCCACACGCCGAGGCCGTCGATGCAATGCACCTTCTTGTTCTTCGCCGTGTAGATGATCTGCGGCGCCACCCCGGCGAAATTCACCTTGTCGGTTTGCAGCACTCCGATTGCGATGCCCGCCGCCACGCCGGCGTCGATCGCATTGCCTCCCGCCTCCAGGATTTCGAAACCGGCATGCGCGGCGAGGTAGTGACCGGCGGAAATCACGTGTTTGGTGCCCATGATGCTCATGCGTCTGGTGGTCATAGCGGACTCCTTCAGGTCAGTGTCGCTTTGTCGGCGGGTGGAATTCCGGTAGATTCTAGCAGTCTGCCGGACGTGTCCGGCAGACTGCTAAGAAAGCTCTGCATAAGTAGGGTATCGTCATTCCCGCGAAGGCGGGAATCCAGCATCGTCAAGACGTTACTGGGTCCCCGCCTTCGCGAGGACGACTTATTCAGAGGTTCCCTAACAGAAAAACCGCCAAAAACTATCAAACGAAACACGTCGTGGAATCCCCATGAACTTCCCTGCCGTGGCCATGGCCATTGCCCTCGCAGCGGCGGCCCCAGCCGTCGCCCAGCCGGGACCGTGGAAACCCGCCCGGAACGTCGAGATCGTCGTCGGCGTCGCGCCCGGCGGCGGCATCGACCGCACGGCGCGTCTCATTCAGAAAATCCTGCAGGACCAGCGGCTGCTCGACGTCACCGCGACCGTGGTTAACAAGCCGGGCGGGGGTGGCACCATCGCCCAGGCTTACCTCAGCCAGCGTGCGGGCGACGCGCACCTCTGGG
>CAZCGD010000579.1:0-2122 GCA_964498105.1 uncultured Streptomycetaceae bacterium | reverse complement strand
TTTGTTATCGTGCGCCTGATGCGCACGTTGACCAGCACGGAGCTGTACCTGCGGCTGCTCGGCCACGTCAAACCCTACTGGCGGGTGTTCGTGCTCGGCATCCTGGGCATGATGGTGGTGGCCGCCACCGAGCCCGCGCTGCCGGCGCTGATGCAGCCGCTGATCGAGGGCACCTTCATCGAGAAGGACCCGGCCGTCATGCGCTGGCTGCCGGTGGTGATCGTCGCGTTGTTCGTGGTGCGCGGCATTGCGTCGTATCTCGCTGCGTACGCCTTGAGCTGGGTCGGCACCCGCCTGGTGACGGATTTGCGCCACGCCATGTTCGCGAAGCTGCTGGCGCTGCCCGCTTTGTTCCACGAGCGGCAGCCGTCCGGGGTGCTCATCTCCAAGTTCACTTTCGACGTGACTCAGGTCACTGCGGCTGCCACCAGCACGCTCACCATCGTGTTCCGCGACACGCTCGCCATCGTCGGGCTGCTGGCGTACCTGATGTGGCTTAACTGGCAGCTCACGCTGCTGGCGCTGGTGATGGGACCGCCGATTGTGGCGGTGGTACGCCTGCTGGGCGCACGGCTGCGCAACTCCAGCCGCGAAGTGCAGCAGGCGATGGGCCAGATCACCCAGGTGATCGAGGAGGCGATCGGCGCGCACAAGGTGGTGAAGCTGTTCGGCGGCCAGGAGTACGAGCAGCGCCGCTTCGATCAGGAGGCCAACAGTGTGCGCCGGCAGCTGATGAAGCAGGTATCGGCGAGCGCGTCCAGCACGCCGATCGTGCAGCTGATCGCGGCGGTCGCGCTGGCGGTGATCATCTGGCTTGCCACGCAGCAGTCGGGAGCGGCGCAGTTCTCGGTCGGCGAGTTCGCGGCCTTCGTCACCGGGATGCTGATGCTGACCGCGCCGCTGAAGCGCATCACCGACATCAACGAGCACCTGCAGAAAGGGCTGGCGGCTGCGGAGAGCGTGTTCCGGCTGATCGACGAAAAGCCGGAGCCCGACCACGGCGCGCTCGCCATTGGCCGCGCGCGCGGCGAGATACGGCTGGAGAACGTGAGCCTGCAGTACGAAGGGTCGGAGCGCCCGGCGCTTGACGGGATCGATCTCGCCATCGCGCCGGGAGAGACCGTGGCACTGGTCGGCCCCTCGGGGGCGGGCAAGACGACGCTCGCCAACCTGGTGCCGCGCTTTTATCAGCCGACGCGCGGCCGCATCACGCTCGACGGCCACGACCTGCAGGCGTTGACGCTCGCCAGCCTGCGCGCCAACATCGCGCTGGTCAGCCAGGACGTGGTGCTGTTCAACGACACGGTGGCGGCCAACATCGCCTACGGGACGATGAACGGCGCGGCGGAGAAAGACATCGTCGCGGCCGCCGAGGCGGCGCACGCGATGGAATTCATCCGCGAGATGCCGCAGGGGCTCGCGACCCTCATCGGAGAAAACGGGGTGAAGCTCTCCGGGGGGCAGCGCCAACGGCTGGCGATCGCGCGCGCGCTGCTGAAGAACGCGCCGGTGCTGGTGCTCGACGAGGCGACCTCCGCGCTCGACACCGAGTCGGAGCGCCACGTGCAGGCGGCGCTCGAGACGCTGATGCGCGGGCGCACCACCGTCGTCATCGCGCACCGGCTGTCCACCGTCGAGAACGCGGACCGCATCGTAGTGCTCGACCGCGGCCGCATCGCCGAAATCGGCACCCACCGCGAGCTGTTGGAACGCGGCGGAATCTACGACAAGCTGTACCGCATCCAGTTCGCTTAGGATTTTGCCGGCTCTGGCGCCGACAAAATCTTGAACTTACGCAGGAATCTATTTCCCATGCTGCTCGCGTTCAGCGAGAAGCATGAGCTTCACCTGGCGGTAGTAGGTGGTTTCTGCGTTGGATATCGCAAGCATCAGGCCCGCGCGCCCGTCGAGGAAGCCGGCGCGCAGGATATAGGTGCGAAAAAAGGACCACAGGCCGCGCAGGACCGCGCCGCCCAGGCTCGCCCTGCGGCCGCGCGCTCGCGCCATCGCGGCGCCCGCGCTCGAGTACGCGTTCACTTTGGCGAGCACCTGCTCGAGATTCCGGTAGGACTCGTGCATCAGAGGGGCTTCAAGCGTGCCGACCGCGCCGTCCACGATCAGC
>CAZCGD010000578.1:0-6638 GCA_964498105.1 uncultured Streptomycetaceae bacterium | reverse complement strand
AGCCGCGCCGCACTCGATGCGCGCGTCTTCTTTCTGAACTGGTGACCGAGATAGGCTTGAATATCGGCAATGTTGCCCTGGAGTAGCTTCTTGCCGTGCTGGGTTTCGAGCCAGGCAGCGAACTGGCTCAGGTCGCGGCGGTAGGCTTCGAGCGTGTTGCGCGCGAGCCCGTCCTCCAGCCACAGCGCGTCGCAGAATTCGTCGATCAGGCCGGCATTACCGGTCACGGGTCACCGGTCACAGGTCACGCCCTCATGCTTTAACAGCCAGCGCTTGATATCGATCCCCGGGCCGCGCCGCATATGCATGAAACCGCCGATGCCGCCGCTGCCGAGGACGCGATGGCAGGGAATGACGAGCGGGATGCGATTCGCGCCGCAGGCGCCGCCCACGGGACGCGGCGCCGTGCGCAACCGCCGCGCAACGTCCAGGTAGGTGAGCGTCCGGCCGCTGGGAATGGCGTGGATCTCGCGCCACACCCGGCACTGGAACTCGGTGCCGCGGTAATCGAACGGCAGGTCGAAGCGGAACCCGGAGTCGTCGAGGTAGCGCTCGATCTGCCGGCACACGCGCGCGGCCAGGCGGTCGAGCGGATCCAGCGTCGCGGCGCCCTTCGGCAGGTAGTCGATACCGGCCAGTGTCGCGCCGGCGGTGCGGATGCCGAGCACGGCGAACGGCGTCGCGAGCCTTGCGGAATACCCGGAGCCGCTGTCTAACATCAACACCAGATCTCAGCCACGGAAACACACGGAAACACACGGACACGACAAAAAGCAAAACAACATATCAACAAACAAGATCATTTCACGCACTCCGTTCTGTTAGGTACTTCCGCTTGATTCTGAAATCGCGTATTTGCTCTTGATTCCGTGTGTTTCCGTGTGATTCCGTGGCCAATGCTTTTCTGTTTTTGGTTGTCCTTGTTCTTGATTCCGTGTGTTTCCGTGTGATTCCGTGGCTAATGTTTAGCCGGTGGCGGAAGGCGTGTCGGCACGGCGCATTTTCTGCAGGACGATCGCGGCCACGACCAGCGTAATGCCAATATAGTCGAACAACGGCTTCGGATAAACCAGCGCCAGCCCCGCGGCGATGAGCAGCCAGCGCTCCGGACTCGTCGTTTTCCTGAACATCCAGCCCTGGACGCCGGCCGCGAGCGCTGCGATGCCGATCATCGCCGTCACGCATACCGTCGCGATGTCCATGACGGACGCCTTCGCCAGCGCCTTGAACGAGCCCATCAGCAGCAGCCCGAGGCCGGCCGGGTCGAGCACGAATATGAACGGCACCAGAAACGCCGGCATGGTGTATTTCCACGACTGCAGCGTCGTCTTGTAGGGGTCGCCGCCGGTGATGGCGGCCGCCGCGAACGGCGAGAGCGCGGTCGGGGGCGAAACCTCGGAGAGCACCGCGTAGTAGAAAATGAACATGTGCGCCGCGTAATCCGGCACGCCGAGGACAATCAACGCGGGCGCCGCGATCACCGCGCAGATGATGTAGGACGCCGTCACCGGCACGGCCAGCCCCACGATCCAGACGATGAGCGAGGTGAAGATCGCGGTGTAGAGCAGCTTCACGCCGTGCACCAGCGCCTTCGTGGCTTCCACCCCGACCGCCGACAGCAGGCTCACCGTGCCCTGGGTAAGCGAGTCGGCGTAACCGATCACGATGGAACTGAACTTGAGCCCGAGACCGGTCAGCGTCACCACTCCGACAATGATGCCCGCCGCGGCGCAGGTGGCGGCGACGTTGAGCATGCTGACCGAGCCGACTTCGAACGCCTTCACGAGCTTCTGCGGCCACAGGCGCCACGCCGGCCGTATGAAAGCGGCGACGACAAGCGCCAGCGCGCCCGCCGGCAACGCCCAGGACAGCGCATCCGTATGGAAACGGCCCTTGACCATCGAGTAGGCGAGACACGCGGCGATGACGACGACGCTGAACAAGACCATCTGGCGCCGGCTCATCAACGCGCAATCGGGATGCAGCGCGCTGGTGACGAACGCCACCATGGTCGCCCAGAACACCGCCGCTACCGGCGAGAAGCCGAGCAGCATGAAGGCGATGATCGCGACCAGCGACAGGAAGTGGAAGCCGAACTGCTTCGTCAGGTTCCAGAGGGTCTCTGTCTTGTCGAACGGAATGTTCTTCATCCCGAACTTGCGCGCATCGATCTCCACCATCAGGAACAACGCAAAGTAGTAGAGGCAGGTCGGAATCGTTGCCATCAGGATCACGTCGAGATACGAGATCTTGAGGAACTCGGCAATGAGGAATGCCGCCGCGCCCAGCACCGGCGGCGAAATGATCGCTCCCAGCCCCCCGGCCGCGAGCAGCCCGCCCGCGGCGTCCTTGCCGTAGCCCGCCTTGGCGAGCATGGGGTAAGCAACGGTGCCGAGCGTGACGGTGGTCGCGACACCACTGCCCGAGGGCCCGCCCAGCAGGAAGGACGACAGCACGATGGTGCGCCCTGCCCCGGTCGGCTTGCCGCCCATTGCGGTGAAGGAGAAGTCGATGAAGAATTTGCCTGCGCCGGAGAGTTGCAGGAACGCGCCGTAAATGGTGAACAGGATGATGAGCGAGGAGGAGACATCCACCGGCACGCCGAAGATCCCCTCCAGCGTCATGTACATGTGGCCGACGAGCCGCGAGATGTCGTAGCCGCGGTGCGTCCACGGCTGACCCAGGTGCGGGCCGAGCATCGCATAGGCGACAAACAGCACGCAGATGAACGGCATGATCCACCCCGTGCCGCGGCGCGCCGCCTCCAGCACCAGCAGCGTCAGGATCACGCCGAACACCATGTCCAGGTTGGACGGGATGGTGCTGCGGTCGGTGAAATCGTCGCCGCCGACGAGACCATAGCCAACGACGATGAGGGACAACACGACTGCGATCCAGTCCCACCACATGACGCGGTGACGGAAGCGGCGGGAGAACGGGAACAGCAGAAACACCAGGAACAGGACGAAGCCGACGTGGATCATGCGCAACTGTTGCGTCGGCACGATCGCGTACGCGGCATACAGGTGGAACAACGACATCACGACGGCGATCGCCATTACGATACGCCCGAGCAAGCCGGCGAGGCGGTTGGTCGCGCCTTCTTCCGCCTCGATGTACTCCTCGGCCTTCTTGAGCGCCGCCTCGTCGACCGCGATGTGGTGCTCCGCGGCGATTTCGTGAATCAACCGGTCTTTCTCGTCGCTCATCGTGCGCGTCTCCTGCCGGCGGCCATCGCGCTTCTTGGAAACAAAAAATCCAGCGCGTGAGGCGCGCTGGATTTCGGTCCGTCCCGCAATAATCCGCGAGCTACTTGACCTTCAACCCTTGTTCGCGAAAGTACTTGACCGCTCCCGGGTGGAACGGGATCACGATCGCTGCGTTGGTCTGGTGCTTCAAGTCGAAGTTCTCCGACTCCTTGTGCACCCGGACCATGTCTTCCTTCTTGTCGAACATGGTCTTCACGATGTTGTAGGCGACCTCGTCCGGCGTGTCGGCGCCGGTCACAAGGATGTTCCAGATGGTGGTGACCTGCGCGTCCTTGTCCTGGCCTGGATAGGATTTGCCGGGGATAACGTCTCTTACGTAGAGCGGGCCATATTTCTTGTTCAACACCTCGGCCAGTTCGGCGTGCTCGATAAACTTGATCTTGACGCCCGGGCTCGCCGCAAGATCCGTCACCGCGGCGGTGGGAATCCCGCCCGACCAGAAGAAGGCGTCGATCTTGCGGTCCTTCAACGCGTTACCCGATTCCTGCACCGTGAGCCGCTCGCGGGTGATGTCCTTCTCGGGGTTGAGTCCTGCCGCCTCCAGCACGCGATTCGCTTTCACTTCCGTGCCGCTGCGCGGTGGGCCGGTGGATACGCGCCGCCCCTTGAGATCGGCGACCTTGTTGATGCCGAGCCCGTCGAGCGTGACGATGTGGAAGCGGTTGGGATAGAGCACCATCAGCCCCCGCACCGGCACCGGCCTGCCCTTGAATTTTTCTTCCCCCTTGTAGGCGTCCCAGCTCGCATCCGCCATCGACAGCGCGACTTCCGCCTTCTTCGTCAGGATGAACTCGAGGTTGGCGATCGAGCCCGCGGTGGCTTCCGCCGTCGCGTTGAGGCCCGGCACGGTTTTCGACAGGATGTTCGCCATGCCGCCGCCCATCGGGTAATACACCCCGCCGGTGGGACCGGTGGCGATCGAGAGCGTGATCTTCTGCTGCGCGTCCGCGGGTAGCGCCACCGCCGCGCAGGCGATCAAGCCCAACAAGAAACTACGCATGTTCTTCTCCTGTAAAGGTGCTGCCAAATTACACCGGGCAGTTTAGTAACGTATGCCGGGGCCGGTCAACTTATAGCGTCTCGGGTTTGAGCCCGGCTTCCTTGACGACCCTCGTCCAGCGATCGTAGTCCTTGCGGATACGCTCGTTGAATTGCTGCGGCGTGCCGCCGCTGGGAAGCATGCCGTCGCCTTCGAGAATCTTCTTCACGGCCGGGTCCCCCAGCGCCTTGTTGATGGCGGCATTGAGCCTCTCCATGACAGGCTGCGGCGTTCCGCGCGGCGCCATCGTCCCGAACCAGAGCACGACTTCATATCCCGAAACCGTCTCGGCCACGGTGGGAAGGTTGGGCAGCGTGTGCCAGCGCTTGGCCGTAGTCACCGCGAGGCCCCTGAGCCTGCCGCTTGAGAGATGCGGCGTGACTGGCAGGAGGCTGCCCACGATCACCGGCACCTGCCCCGACAGGATATCCGACATGGCGGCGCCGGTGCTCTTGTACTGGATGGCGACCATCTTGATCTTCGCCATGATCGAGAACAGCTCGGTGGCAAGGTGCGTGGCGCCGCCGGTCCCGGTCCCGGCATAGCTCAAGCCGCCTTTCGTCGTGCGCGCGAGCGCGATCAGCTCCTTGGTCGTCTTCGACGGCAGCGACGGGTGTATGGTCAGAACGAACGGCGTGTAGCCGAATTCGGCCACGGCCACGATGCTGTTGATCGGATCGAACGCGGGCCGCTGCACGGCGGACGTCGCCGAGAAGCTCGCGGACATCATCATGATGACGTAACCGTCGGCCGGGGCCCGGGCCGTCAGCTCCATGCCGATCAGACCGGCAGCGCCGCCGCGGTTGTCCACGACGAACTGCTGGCCGAGGAATTCGGAAAGCTTCTGCGAAAACACCCGCGCGGTGATGTCGCTGCCGCCGCCGGGGGCGAACGGCACGATTACGCGCACCGGTTTGACGGGATACTGCTGACCGTGCGCAACGCCGGCGGCTGCGAGCCCGGCGCACAGCGACGCGGCGGCGATCTTCTTCAGGTTTGAAATCATGGGATGTTCCTCGTTGAGTGGTTTTACTGGCCGTGTGTCGCCCGCTGGCTCGGAGAATCATGATGGTCGCGGTCTGCGGGACACGCTGCGGAACCCAAAGTCCGACACACTGCTTGGCGCTCATTATAGGGCACGACTGATATATCCTGCCGCTTTTGACAGGATCGCCCCATGAGCGCCGCCCCTCGCGTCGATGCCGTCCGCCTGGCCGACTTCGCCGCCGCCGTGTACTCTGGAGCCGGCATGCCCGCCGCCGACGCCAGGCTCGTCGCCGACACTCTGGTGCAGGCGGACCTCTGGGGGCACCAGTCGCACGGCGTCTTGCGCCTCGGCTGGTACCTCGACCGCGTGCGCAACAGGGTGATGAACCCGGTGACGAAGCCCGAGTTCGTGGTGGACGCGGGCGCGGTGGCGGTGATCGACGGTCACGACGGCGTGGGCCACGTGCTCACCGCTCTCGCTACGCGCGAAGCCGTGAAGCGCGCCAGGGCGCACGGCATCGGCGTCGTCGGCGTGCGCATGTCCAACCATTTCGGCACCTGCATGTACTACACGCTGATGGGCGCGCGCGAAGGCTGCGTCATGCTGCTCACGACGAATGGCGGTCCCGCGATGGCGCCGTGGGGCGGCCGCCAGAAGATCATCGGCACCAACCCGTGGTCAGTCGCCGCGCCCGCCGGCAGCCGGGCTCCCTTCGTGGTGGACATGGCCGCTACCGGCGTGGCCCGGGGAAAAATCTATCTTGCCCGCAACAAGGGCCTGCCGATCCCCTTGGGCTGGGCCATCAATAACGCGGGCGAGCCGACCACCGATCCGCAGGAAGCCATCGACGGCATCATCCTGCCGATGGCGGAACACAAGGGCTACGCCATCGCGGCGATGGTGGACATGCTGTCCGGCGTGTTGACCGGCAGCGGCTTTCTCTCGAACGTGCACAGCCCGTACAAGACCGCGGAAAAAAGCAACTGCGGCCACCTGATGATCGCGATGAACATCGCCGCGTTCCAGCCGCTGAAAGAATTCAACACGCGCATGGAGCAGTTCATTGCCGAGATCAAGGCGGTGCCGACCGCCAAGGGTTACGACGAAGTGTTCTACCCCGGCGAGATCGAAGCCAACAACGACGCCCGCAACCGCAAGGAAGGCATCCTGTTTCCGGACGACACGCTCGCGGACCTCCGGCGAATCGCGCGGGAAACCGGGCTGGAATCCAGGCTGCCGCTCTGATTTCGGTAGTTCCGGTCATGGCCCGATCCCTTTTTCGGCAAGCTCAGGCTGAGCGCGTCTGCGGCACAGCCGCATCCGCCGCAATGACCACCCGTAG
>CAZCGD010000577.1:0-10558 GCA_964498105.1 uncultured Streptomycetaceae bacterium | reverse complement strand
GGCGGACCAGATTGGGGCCAAGTATCCGTCCGCGCGGCCACAGCACTGCGGCGGTCAACAGGAGGTGGTTGGCGGCGAGGCCCCCGATGACCCATGGCCAGAGTCCGGGACTCACGACCAGCGCTGCGACCGCCGCAGCATGCAGCAGCAGGGACAGCCCGACCGCGGGCGCGGGGCGCCAGGGTCGAGGCCGCGGCGCGGGATAGCCGGAAGATTGCGTCATGTCGGGGTCATGAATGGCGTCCATGGACCGGGTCCTCGCTGCGGCTCAGGATGGCGGAACACGCGAGCGCAAGAGCGGCGCCGGTGCCGACGGTCGCCCCGATCGCGTTCAGCACGGGCACGCTCGAGAACGACAGCAGTCCGAAGCCGATGATCGTGGAGACGCAGGCAAACAGCAGCGAAACGACCGTGCGGCCGCGGTCCGGTCCCGACGCCAACCGCCGATCGAAGAACAGAGAGTAATTGGAGCCGACCGCCACCACCAGCAGCAGCCCCACCAGATGAAAAATGGACAGCGGCCCGACCGCCGCCAGAACGCCGGTCGTGATGACGACCGCGGCAGCAAGCGGCGCCAGCACGTCGAATACCCGGCGCGGCGAGCGCAGTCCGAGAAACAGCAGCGCCACGATGGCCGCAGCGCCCAGAGCCGAATGCGTCAGCGCCTCGCGGCGGTAATCACCATAGAGCCGCTCGGATTCGCCTTTCAGGTCCAGCAACACGGCCCGTGCACCGGACAGCGCGCCGATTTCGCGGGCAATGCCCGCGGCGTCGGACACGCCCCGCAGCGGCAGCATGGCCGCCCAGCCAGGCCCGCGCCTGACCAGCAGCGCATCCAGCTTGAGGGCGACATTCGTGCCCTGCAGTTGGTCACGGTCCACGAACGGCGCCGTCCGGGCTGCGGCGGCATCCTTCAGGAACGGCTCGAACACAGCGGGACGATACGGCAGGCCCCGGAGCGCCTGCTGCAGATTCCCTCGCAGGTCGGCGGGCGCCGGCAGTGCAGCCTGGCGCGCGCGCTGCGCCTGCCGGCTCGGCAGGTAGACACTGGGCGCGTCGTAGCCCTCGAGCAGCCCTTTGCGCGCTGCGACGCCGAGCGCAGCGGCCACCGCCTCGCTTCGCTGAAGCGCGGCCTCTTCATCGGGAGCACTGACTACCACGAGATAGCGCACGTCGGGAGCACCGATGTCCCGTCGCAACTGCTGGTCGAGCAGCTGATCGGCCCGCGGCACTGGAGAGAGGCTCGAGAGGTCGTCGCTCCACAGCGGCCCGCGATGAAGCGCAAGCGACGCGGCAGCCAGCACGATCGCGACCAGCAACGGGTAGCGCATGAGCGGCGCGCGGCGCAGCGCGGCCATCGCCGCGGGCGCAAGGGCCGCCACCGCGGCGGCCGTGAATCCGGCAGGCATCAGCGCCGGCAGCACCCAGCGCGTCACGGCCACCGCGACGACGAGCCCGGCAATGGAAAACAGCCCGAGCTGCGCCAGCCCGCTGAAACCGGAGAACAGCATCGCGCTGAAGCCGCAAATGGATGTCAGCACGCCCAATCGCAGCGTCGGCCAGATCCGCTCCAGCGTCTCGCGCGGTGCGATGCCCGGCGTGGCGCGGGTGAAAAGGAATATGGCGTAGTCCACGCCCTCGCCGATCAGCGTGACGCCAAAGCCCAGCGTGATGCCGTGCACCGAGCCGAAACCCAGGCTGACCGCCGCCACGCCGGCAGCCGCACCGCTCGCAACCGGCACGAAGCTCAAGCCCAGGACCCGCGGCGAACGGTAAAAAGCGAGGATCATGGCCCCGATCAACAGCGTGGCGATCAGCGAAAATCGCAGCGCATCACCCCTGATGGCGGCGCGCGAGCGGACCGAGAACACGCCGGGCCCCGCCAGCAGCAATTTCGCCTCGCTGGCGCCGCCCGTATGCGAGAATGCGCCGCGGATTGCGCCCAGCACACGCTCCTGGGCGTCAATGTCGTATCCCGCTGCGCGGGTCTGCGCCACGAGCAGTGCCCGGCTGCCGTCGCGGGAAAACCATACGCCGTCCCGGGATGCGGGCCGCGCCTGCCCTTCCAGGTGCTCCAGGAGATGAATCAGCTCGCCGGTCGGATCGTTGGGCAGGATGCGCCGCAACAGCATCCCGGCGGGTGTGGCCAGGAGCTGCAGGTTCTCCTCCAGGCGCGCGCGCAGCCCGTCCGCTGAAAAGCGCTCGGGCGTAACGGCGGGGCTCAGCAGGTAGCGGTTGTGCCACAGAAATTCGCGGTCCCTGGCGAATCCGGCGTCCTCGCCGTTGTTGACGGAGGCGAAGCCGTCCTGCTCGCGCAACGCCGCAGCCAGCCGCTTGCTGATCCGCGCCAGCGGTTCGGGCGCCGCACCCTCGATGCCGATCAGGATGAGACGCGACACCACGCCATCGCGCAGCTGCTCGACCAGTATCTGCTGAGCGGGCGTGGGCGTACGCGGCAGGAACGCGGAAATGTCGGTGGTGAATGACGTCCGGGCGATGACCGCGATGCACGCCGCGACGAAAACCAGCCAGGCGGCCACCGCCCATCGCGAAGGGTTGGATCTCATCTCAGAAAATCAAGAATGAAAACCAAGAAATAGACAGGATTAACATGATTTACAGGATTAGATCGAAAAACAAGACCGAAACATAATCCAGATTGGTTTTGGTTCAATCTTGTTAATCTTGTAAATCCTGTCAATTGCCTTCGCCCTTGGTTTTTAATCCTGTCTATCGTCTTTTCTTACGGCACGTCTCGGGTGATCGTCATCACCGAGCGGTCGCCGCCGGTCTCGATCATCTCGATGGCGTTGATTGAGCTGCGGTCACCGCTGATGCGGATCTCGCTCACCACGTCCCGCATCCGCGGCTCGTTCGGCGTGAGCGTGAGGCGCCACCGGCGCTCCCCGCCATCAAGCCCGACCTGGTAGAAGCGGCTCAACGTCGGCAAGTCGCCGGCAAGTGTCGAACGGATGCTCTCGACGAAAGCCCAGATTACGGGATAGTCCTGCAGGACGAGCGTGCGGCGCTGGTTCCGTTCCTTGCTCTCGACCGTCAACTCATTGCGCTCCAGCACCAGGCTTTCCCGCCTGGGCCGCAGCGTGTGCTTTTCCAGCCGGTCGGGGGCGACATAGACGAGCGTCCCTGAGGACTCCAGCGGCGCAGTCAGGATGCCCAGGTGCCTGCGCTCGATGAACCTGGCATGGGCGGTCTTGACCTGCGCCAGCTCCCGCATGAGCCGCTGCACGTCCCAAGCCACAGGATCGCTCGTTTCAGCGGCAACGGCAGCGGAAGTGCAGGCGGCCGCGAACAGCCATAGCGCCACCCGCGCGCAACGCGCGGGCAGGTTACTGCCAAAAATCATAGAAATTGAACCAGTTGTAAGGAGCCAACCGGCAGTAATGTTCCACGCGGCCGGCGTAGCGCTGCAGCAGTTGCTCGATCACCGCGTCGCGCCCCCGGCTGGCGGATTCTTTCAAGTCCGCGAACCGTTCGAAATGAATCTCGTACCGATTGCCGCCGCGGTAGAGACCGAACATCAGCACAATGGGCCGTTTCAGCGTGGCGGCGATGCGGATTGGTCCGGTCGGGAAACGAGCCTGCTCACCGAGAAACTGGCAGGACACCGTGCCTCCGATCTTGAGGGTCCGGTCCGCCAGCATCGCGACGAATTCGCCGCGCGCCAGGGCGGCCTCGACATTCAGCATGGAATCCACCCTGCCCAGGGCAATGATCTCCATCTGCGGGTCCGAATTGATGGCTCCCAGTACCGCTCCCACTATTTTCGCGTTCTCCTCGTACATCAGCATGCTGACTTTCCGTGCGCGCGCCAGTTTCGTGGGCCGAAAAATCTCGAAGCTGCCCAGGTGCGCGCCGAGCAGAACAACCCCCTCCCCCGCCGCGACCAGCTCGTCTAAGATCTCCGCTCCATGGATGCGCACGTCGAACCTGGCGGACACATCATTGAGCAGGACGATCCGGTCAAGGATGACGGACGCAAAGGTGTGGTAATGGCGGAATGAATCCGCCAGACCCGCTGGCCTGCCCAGAACCCTGCCCAGATACTGGCTCGATGCGGATCGCGCCCGGGTCGAGAACGCCAGAAAGTAGAGACAAATGGGATAGAGCAGCAGCCGCGCGACCGGCCGTCCAAGGGCCATCGCAACCCAGACCATGAATCGCAACGCAAGCGTGTTGCTGCGTTCCGGCCGCTCGACCCACTCCGGCGCTTGCCGGCGATCTACGTGGCTGTCGACAGGGCGTGGCATGACACCTGGCCGGTCAACACCAGCCTCCCCCCAACAGCGCAAGTGAATCTGATCTCGCCTCGAACGATGCGGGAAAACTCAATCAGGACCCGGTCGCCCGGCCGTGTCGGATGCAGGAACTTGGCGGACCTGATGTGAAAGGGCGCGAGACCGGCATCCAGGCCAGCTTCGATTGCCCGCAGGGTTTCATCCAGCAACACCGCGCCGGGGATAATCGGATTGCCGGGGAAATGCCCTTGCGACGCCGGGTGATCCGGCTGCAAAACCCGCTCGATCACGGCCGGCCCTGTTCCATTCCGGAACCGTACTCGGCCGCGATCTGGTTCAGGGACTGCAGCGGCAGCTTGCCGGTCGCGTTTCGCGGCAGCGCATCCACCAGGCACAGGGGGCGTGGCAGGAAGGCCGTGTCGATGCGCTGTCGCAGTTCGTTCATGAGCGTCTCGCTGGTGTGCCCCGGCGCCACCACGTAGGCCGTCAACCGGGTCACCGTTTCGCCCTCCTGCTCGGGGACGACGAACGTGCCGTCGCGCACGCCCTCGATCGAGTTCAGGTGGTAATTGAGATGCGCGAGCGAGGTCCGCTTGCCGGCGATGTTCACGAGATCCGCGGTGCGTCCGTGCAGCAGGAATCGTCCCTGGCCCCGCATTTCGATGACATCGGCCAACGGCACCTCGATTTCCACGTGGCCGCCGCTCACCCAGGTCCCTTTGCTATCCGCGCGCAGCGCAACATTGGTCATCGCGCGCCACTCGCCGGTCTCGACGGTGCGGCGGCTGGCGATGCCGCCCGATTCAGTGCAGCCGTAGATCTCGTGCAAGGGCGCGCCAAAACGCGCTTCCGCCTGCGCCGCCAGCTGCGGCGACAGCGGCGCCGTGGCGCAAAGCAGGAAATCCGCGGGCGGCAGATCGTCGGACTCGGCGAGCAGCACGCGCAGGTGCACGGGTGAGGTCACGAGGCCGCGCGGCCGCGGCAGCGATGCGAGGTCCGCGCGGATGTCGGCCGGGAAAAACGGCCGGCGGGCGTGCAGGGCAAGCCCGCCCTGCATGACCGTCATCACGGTGGCCTCCAGGCCAAATACGTGCTGGGGTGGCACGGTGCCGACCAGCGCCATGCCCTGGCGCGAGCGCAGGCCGAGTATCTCGATCTCAGCCTGTGCGACACGGACCAGGCTGCCCCAGGTCTTGCGATATGGGACGGGCTCCCCGGTGGAGCCGGACGTAAAGACGATGGCCGCGACCTGCTTCTCCAGCACCTCCGGAACCGGCAGCACCGCCGTACCGCGATCGACCAGCTCCGGGTACAGCACGGTCTCGATCGATTCGAGCCCGGTCGGCCGGTCACTCAGGCAATAGACCCCTGGGTACTGGGACGCAAGCTGCTCGATTAAATCGGGGGTTTCGTTGGGCGGTAGCAGGTTGACCTGCCGCCGCAGCAATGCCGCCGCAAAACCGACTGCAAAACGATAGCGGTCCGCGCACAGATTGAAGAGATATTGCCGGTCGGGAAGCGCTGCGGCGAGGCGCGACACGTCGCACAGGAACTGCTCGACGTCCATGCGGCGCCCGTCGCGGTACGCGAACGCCGCCCCGGCGCCAAACCCCCGAACCAGTGGTGCGGAAGACATGACCCTAGCGCACTTCCACGCTTTTCGTTAGGGAAGCATCCTTGGTGAACGCCTCGACCGCCTGCCAGATGGATGCTCGCGGGCAATCGGGGTAACAGAGCCTGCGATAGACCGATTGACCCCCGAACATGAGCGCCAGCAAAGGAAGATTCAGGAGATTGATGAACAGCGACCACGCGTTCAGAGGCGCAAACGCATAGAGCAGCACCGAGGCGATCAGTTGGGCGGCAAAGAACGCGCACCAGGCAACCGTCAGCTGGCGCGTAAACCGCTCCATGGCCGGCTGCAGGGCGCCATGCACCCGGCGCGCAAACCGCGTGATGAGCGGCTCTCTGCCGCGCGCCAGAGTGCTCCCGAAATACCACAACAGGAAGAAGTTGGCCGCGGCATGAGAAATCCCGCTCGACGCGGCCAGCCCCAGCCGTTCCCGGTGCTCAAGGAGATAAACGAATGCTCCCGCCGCCAGCAGGACCGACAGCCACAACGGCTTGTTCCTGGAACGCGCCACGATCCAGCAGGCGAGCGCCACCAGGGGCAGCCAAATCAAGACCTGGTGGAAAGCGTCGAACTGCGCGTTACTGACCGAGGAATGGACCAGGTACTGGTATACGACGCACGCCAGGACGATAGCTACTTTCCATGACCAACTGACGGCGCGCCGCATCTACTTGGCTCGGAACTGCTGGATATGCCGGCTCAGGTCGCGCAGCGAGCTGAATATCTTCTGGTTATTGCCGTCGTCCGAACGCAACCGGATGCCGTAGGCCTTGGAGACTGCGAGGGCAATCTCCAGGATATCGATCGAATCCAGCCCCAGGCCGTCTTTATAGAGGGGCGCCAGGGGATTGATATCGGCCGCGCGTGTTTCGAGATTGAGCGTCGTGACGATCAGTTGGGCAAGCTCAAGCTCCTGCAGGCTCAATACGCTGTCTTCCGAAAGCAGTGCTACATCGGGTTTTTGCATGTTTTCCCTGGATTCCCGTCTCGATCTACAGCCCGCTCAACTGAGCGCGTATACCTTTATCCAGGTTCTGGATCCAGCCCTTGTAGTTCCTGTGGATACCCTTCCCGTCGTATTGCAGCTCCGCGCTGTCCTTGTACGTGATGCTGTAGGACTTGGTGCTGTAGTTCACGTCCACCGCCGCCAATTGGTTGCGGACGTTCAGCGTCCCGACTATGTATCCAGGCTTCATTTCCTTCATCTGCCAGCCCAGTTGTGCGCCAGCGCGCTGTATGGCCTTGCCCACTTCATCTAGGCTCGGATTTGGCTTCGAAGCGGCGACCGGAGCGTCGGTCACGTTGTAGACCGGCATGCTCTTGCACCCGACCGCAAACATGACCAGAACCGATGCGGCAATCGCCGCCCATCTTGTAACACCCATTGTCGGCCTCCCGAATGAGAATTCGCCCCCGATCCCACCGGCTCCCCGTTCGCCTGTCGTCTCGCGGACCACTAAATTATAGAACCTGCCCCCGCTCGTGCGCCAGTCCTGGTCGGGGTGAAATCGCCTGGCGTCGCAGTAGAATCGCGGCGCCCTGCGAAGCGGCACGACTATTCTTGCCCGCGCGCGCAGCAGAGTAGCCCCGGCAACCAGGGAACCAATGCCGGGGACAACGCCGGACGCTCAACCCGAGCGCACTGCCACCGCGTTGACGAGCGTCTCTTCGCGATCCGGCGGGGGCGGGAAGCCGAGCTTCTCGAGTATCCCAAGATCGGGACGACTCCACCACAGGTAGGGGAACGAGATCCGCTCTGGCGGCAACTCGAAGCCGGCACCGCGGATCAGCGCGATGTACTGTTCCGCGGTCTTCTGCACGTGCATCGGGTGCCGGAACAGCAACCGAATGATCCAAGAGCGGATATAGCGCCTGGTGGACTCGGCAAAAAGCAGTTTGCCGCCGGGCTTCAGCACGCGATGGAACTCCAGTATCGCGCGCTCCTGGTCGACGATGTGATGGAATGTCTGGTGGCAGAACACCAGGTCGAAGGCACAGTCCGGGAGCCGCATGTCGGACGCGTTCGCCAACTGGAATTCGACCGAGCAGCGGCACTGCTTCGCGGCCTGCGCCAGGTGCGCCTGCACGCTGGGATCGGGATCGACGCCTATGATGCGGCGCGGCCGGAACCGCTCATCGAGCAGTCGCAGAGCCTTGCCGCTGCCGCAGCCCACGTCCAGAACTTCCGGGAAAGTGCGGCTGGGTCCCATCATCCGCTGCAAGTCATTCAGCGCGCGGAGCAGCACGTGCTGCACCCAAGTCTCGGTATCGAGGAACCAGGCGCCAAACGCGGTCTCCCTTACGAAATCAACGGGCTGCGCCGGCCGCCCATCAACTCGGGACTCGCTCACTCCTAGATCTTCACGTTGGGGTTGAGGGTATAAACGCCGGTGATCGCCGCCTGCGCGATGATGTGGCCTTTCATCGCCTCGAGCACTTCGGGACCCTTGAACGCGCCGGCCGCGGGGCAGCGGGCGTAATCGAGGGCGTAGAGCGTAAAGATGTAGCGATGTGGAATTTCGTCGTTCCACGGCGGGCACGGCCCGTCGTAGCCAAAGTAGTTGCCCGCCATTTCCTGGTCCGAGGCGAACCAGGCGGTATAGTCGTTCAGGCCCTGGCGCGTACCGTTAAGGCTTTCCGGGCCGGGCTTGCCGCGCGGCCTGACGCCGCTCGAGAACTCGCCCGGCCTGATCTGCAGCGTCGTTGCCGGCAGGTCCACCAGCACCCAGTGGTAGAAATTCACCCGCGGCAGTTGCGCCGAAATGGTGCGCCCTTCCTTGTTAACGTCGTCGCCCTTGCTCGGCACGTCGGGGTCGTGGCAGATCAGCGCCAGCGACCTGGCATTCGTCGGCAAGTCCTGCCATGCCAGGCCCGGGTTGAGGTTTTTCGACTGCGTGATACGGGTCTTGGGATCCGGCGCGCAGAATGCGTATTCGGGCGGAATCCGCTTGTTGTTCATGAAGTTGCTGCTGGTAATTCTCATGGCAGATGCTCCGCAGGATAGCCGGGGAAATTATAGCAAAGCCGCAACGCGCTATCGCGCTGGGTGCGGAGGGTCGAGTGTCGAGTGCTGGGTGCTGAGTGACGGGTTTACTTGCCGCCGCCCGGATGCAGCGCATGCAGCCGTGCATCGCGCTGCTCCTTAGGCAGCGCGGCCAGATCCCTTACGGAGGCGTAGAAGCGCCCCAGGTCCCCGCTTTCGCGCAACAACAGCACCTCGAAGGCCGGCACCAGTTGCGTATAGATGCCGACCGAGGCGAGCTGGGCGTTGTTGGGCTGCCGCGCGAACCAGCTGTCGTACCGGTCGACGCCGCCCCATCCCGCCTTGAGCGCGCGGTACTCCGCGTCAAGCGCGGCCAGTAGCGCGCTCTTGCGCTCGCGCATCGCTTCCGGCGCGAGGCGTGTTCGATACAACGCTTCGAGCCGCCCGCGAACCTTCTGCACGAGTTGCGCGAACTCCCGGCGGGCGCGGCGGTTGCGCTCGAATTCCTCGAGTTGCCGGGCATCGCCCCCCGCGCGGGCGACCCAGCGCCTGACGCCCTCCTGCTCGACCGCCGTTGCGAAGGATTCATTGAACGCAGTGTCGTCCTTCGCATAGGTCACCTGGTGCGCCAGTTCGTGAAAAACGAGCTGCGCGATGTCGACGTCCGGGTAGTGAATGAACGTGTTGAGCACCGGGTCATCGAACCAGCCGAGCGTCGAATAAGCCGGCACCCCGCCGATGTAGACTTCATGCCCCTGCCGGGCCAGCTCCGCGGCAAATTGCTCCGCCGCTCCCTTCTCGAAGTAACCCCGGTAATTGACGCAACCCGCGAACGCGAGGCACCAGCGCAGCGGTTCCACCGAGAACTCGGGGGCGGCGAACACGTTCCACACCACGAACGGCCGCCCCAGGTCGGCATAGCGCCGGTAACTCTGGTTGTCGGGCAAACTCAGCTCGCGGCTTGCGAAGGCGCGGATCTCCAGCACGCGCGCGAGCTTGTCCTTGAGCGACTGCGCGGCCACCGGGTCGGCGAGCACCTCCGCCACCGGCCGCTCGCGCCGCCATACCTCGAGCTGCCCGCTCACCGACTGCCAGTAGTAACCCAGGTTCGCGCAGCCGCCGATGAGCGGCAGCAGCGCCGCCATGAGTAGGCGTGGCCAGTGACTGGTGACCGGTGACCGGATTTCCCTCATTTCTCCGCCCTCATCCCTCATAAATCTCAAACTCCAAATCACAAACAAAACTCAAATTCCAAACTTCAAACGTTTGGTGCTTAGTGCTTGAGATTTGGTGCTTGTTTGTAATTTGGTGCTTGGCATTTGGTGCTTGTGTTATCCCTCATCCCTCATCCCTCATAAATCTCAAACTCCAAATCCCAAACTCCAAATCCCAAACAAAACTCAAATTCCAAGCTCCAAACGTTTGGTGCTTAGTGCTTGAGATTTGGTGCTTATTTGTAATTTGGTGCTTGGCATTTGGTGCTTGTCTTATCCCGCATCCCTGCGTTCAAACGCGCCGTTGCGCAGAAAAGCGCATATCTGGTGCGCGACGGCGCGTGAGACGAGCATCCCGCTGTGGTTGACGTCGAGCACGATATGGTCGCGCATTCCCGGCACGCGCGTCTCCTCGACGCTGATCACGCCGTCGCTGGGCGCGGGCAGGTCCGGCGCGACGATGCGACCGATG
>CAZCGD010000576.1:0-2073 GCA_964498105.1 uncultured Streptomycetaceae bacterium | reverse complement strand
AGATCGCTGAAATGCTCGGCCGGCGCGTCGAGCGGCTGCGCGAGCGTGACTCGCGTTTTCCTTCTTAGGGGACAGACCACTAAGAAGAATATCCTGGTCGATCAGTCCCTTGCCTTCCTTAGTGGTCTGTCCCCTAAGGTTCTTTTTGATTTGTCCACACGGTTGTTCCTAGGAACACAATTCGCCGCTCGTCGCCGGCCGGCTTTCGCCGCGTTTTAGTCTGTTCCCGGTTTACCTGCTAGTCGATCGAGACGCCTGCCTCCCTCACGACCCGCTCCCACTTGTCCAGCTCCGCCTTGATGAACGCGGCGAATTCCTGCGGCGTGCTCGACTGCGGGGTCGCGCCGTTGGCTTCGAGCACCTTGCGCACGCCGGACGTCGTGACGGCGCTCGCGATCTCGCTGTTCAGGCGCTTGACGATGGCGTCCGATGTGCCCCTGGGCGCGAGCACTCCCGCCCACAGCACGTTGACATAGCCCTTGACGCCCGCCTCCTGCATCGTCGGGACGTCCGGCAGCACCGGCACCCGCTTCTCGGTCGTCACCGCGAGCGGCCGGATACGCTTCGCCTGGATGAACGGAAACGCCGCGGGCATCGTGGGGATGGCGACCTGGATGTGCCCCGCCACGAGATCGGCGCTCACCTGCGGGCTTCCCTTGTACGGCACGTGCCGCAGCTTCACCTTGGCGAGCAACATGAAATGCTCGACGGCGAGATGCGTCGTCGCGCCGATCCCCGCCGAGCCGAAATCGATGTCCCCGGGGCGCGCGCGCGCGAGGCGGATCAACTCGGTCACCGACTTCGCCGGGAGCGCCAAGTTCACCACCAGCACGAGGGGTATGGTGCCCACCATGCTGATCGGAACGAAATCGCGCACTGGGTCGTAGCGGATCTTGCGATTGACCAGCGGGTACTGCGTGAGCTCCGAGGTCGAGCCGAGCAGGAGCGTGTAGCCGTCGGCGGGCGCCCGGGCCGCGTACTCGGCGCCGATGCTGCCGGCGGCGCCGACCCGGTTCTCCACCACGACCGGCTGCTTCAGCTGCTCGCTCAGGCGCTCGGCGATCGCCCGGCCCGCGGTATCCGACCCGCCTCCTGCCGGGAACGGCACGACCATGCGCACCGGCTTCTCGGGATAAGCCTGGGCCGCCGCCAGCGCGGTCCACAGGATGGCAGTTGCAGCGCAGGCAAGTCGCAGGACGTTCATGTTCACTCCCTTGCTTCTCGGTGACGCAGTGACGAAGTGACGCAGTGACGAGCGTCCTCCCTATCTGGGACGTTTTATCTGGGACGCTTCACCTGGGACGCCTTATCTGGGACGTCTCACCAAGGCATGCTAGCATGCTGCGCTCATCGCGCCACTGGAGGATCTCAATGGATCAGGCGAAATTCGAGGTGAAGTACAGCAATCCGGCGGGCCTGTGGACGGCGCCGCGGCTCACTCAGATGGTCGAAGTCCAGGGCGCCCGGATGATCTACCTGTCGGGGCAGGTGGCTGCGGACGCCCAATACAAGGTTCACAGCAGCGACATCCACCGGCAGGCCCACGCGGTTTACGACAACATCGAGATTGCGCTTCGCGCCGCGGGCGCGACGCTCCACGACATCGTCAAGACCACGACCTACCTGACGGATGCCGGGCATATCCCGGCTTCGCGTGAAGTGCGGATGGAGCGCTACAAGGCCCTGAAGACGCCGCCGGCCAACACCCTGCTCATCGTCAGCCGGCTCGCGGAACCGGAGATGCTGATCGAGATCGACGTCGTCGCCGCGGTGCCGGCACGATAGTCGCGGTCATCCTTCCGACCGCCCGAGCAGGCGGTCGTAGTCTCTTTAGGGGTCAGACCACTAACAACAATTTTTCTTTAATTCAAATACTTAAGTTCCTTAGTGGTCTGACCCCTAAGGTTCGTTCTCGGCAACGACCGCTTCAAGGCCGAGATCGCGCAGATGCTCGGCCGCCGCGTCGAGCGCCTGCGCGAGCGTGACTCGCGTTTTCCTTCTTAGGGGACAGACCACTAAGAAGAATATCCTGGTCGATCAGTCCCTTGCCTTCCTTAGTGGTCTGTCCCCTAA
>CAZCGD010000575.1:0-4708 GCA_964498105.1 uncultured Streptomycetaceae bacterium | reverse complement strand
GCTGTGCGTCGCGTTCAACGACGCCGTGAGCGAGGCGCACCGTAAGCACCCCGACCGCTTCATCGGGTTTGCCTGCTTGCCGCTGCAAAACCCCAACCTCGCGCTCGAGGAGCTCGAGCGCGTGGCGCGGCTGCCCGGCATCCGCGGCATCTACCTGGCGACCGCGGTGCGCGACCGCGAGTTGTCCGACCGCAGCTTCTTCCCGATCTACGAGCGCGCCGCCGACCTCGGGCTGCCGCTGTTCCTGCACCCGATGATGATCAACAACGAGCGGTTGAAGCAGTACTACCTCATCAACCTGGTGGGAAACCCGTTCGAAACGGCAATCGCCGCCGCGCACCTGATCTTTGGCGGCGTGATGGACGCCTTTCCGAAACTCGAGGTGAGCCTGCCGCACGCCGGGGGCGCGCTGCCGATCCTGCGCGGACGCCTCGACCGCGGCTTCGAGATCCGCGGCGAGTGCAAGGGCATTCCACAGCCGCCGAGCGAATACCTTAAGCGGTTCACCTACGACACCATCGCCTACTCGGAGGCGATCATGGACCATCTCGTCGGCCTGGTCGGCGCCGACCGCATCATGATGGGCAGCGACTATTGCTTCGACATCGCCGACAATGACCCGGTGAGGACGGTCAAGGCAATGAAGTCGGTGAATGACCGTCAGCGCCAGCAGATACTGTGGGGCAACGCTGCGAAGCTGCTACGCCTTGAAAAGGCGTGACATGGTGTGGCGTGACGTGATGATTCGTGACATGGGAAGGCGTGACATGGTGAAGCGCACCCAGCGCCTGACCTTTATTGCCTAGCCACGCGTTATCACGTCACGCAGTATCACGTCACGCGCCATCACGTCACGCACTATCAGGTCACGCCTTTCCAAGCAGGCCGATGATGCACTCCCACTCGGCCTGCGTGACGGGAGTGATGGACAGCCGGTTGCCGCGCTGGAGCAACTGCATGTTCTTCAGGACCTTCTCGCCGCGCAGTTCGGCCAGCCCCACCACGCGGGTCTTGCTGACGAATTTCAGGTCGACGTTGAACCAGCGCGGAGTGTCCCTGGTGGCGCCGGCATCGTAGTACTGGCTCTTGCGGTTGAACTGGGTTGCGTCGGGATAGGCGGCCCTGGCGATTTCGACGATGCCGACGATCCCCGGCTCCTCGCAGCTGGAATGGCAGAAGCAGCCGCGGTCCCCGGCCTTCATCTCGTCCCGCATGAAGTTGCGGGCCTGGTAGTTGCGCACCCCGGTCCAGGCGGTGACCTGGTCCCGGGCGAGATGGTCGATGCCGTAGGTCGAGGGCTCGGACTTGAACAGCCAGTGCTTCAAGGTAAATGGTGGGTCGTATACGGTGACGGGAAAACGCGTGAGAATCGCCGCGGCCAGATGGTCATAGCGGGCGCCCTGTACACAAAAAATGCGGCGCACGCCGCATTTTTTATTGGGACCCCCACCTGTGCCGTCAGGCCAGTATCTTGAACCAACGGTTCAAGGTCGGTCACCTTCCGAGCCCTTTAGGCGCTTCCGCGTTGGATGCGCACACCGGAACTGCTTGAGTCGGCGACCAGAGTTAACTATGTTGGTTTAGAAACAAAGCCTTTAACGTACACCGCAGGGGATTCTCAAAACAATTTGCTCTGATCGACCATCGCCCGATCGAGTACTGTCTCCATAAGATGCATTCTACGCTTCAGTTCCGCCAAGTCAAAACCGCCGACTTTGGTGGTGAGTAATTCGTGCGCGATGTTGAGCGCGGCCATGATGGCGATGCGCTCGAGCCCGATCACTTTGCCGTGGTCGCGGATCTCGGTCATTTTCCGGTTGAGATAATCCACGGCCTCGAGCAGGCCTTTCTGCTCGTCGTCCGGACAAGCGACGCGAAACTCGCGCCCCATCACGTTGATTTGCAGGCCCTTTGGATCCGCGTTCATGTCTCTTCTTCAGGAATCTGGTTAAGAAGGCTCTCCAAGCGGTTGGTCGCGGTACCGATTTTCTCGGTGAGCTGCTGGTTGCTGCTCACAGCAGTCGCCAGCTCCTGGCGCAACTGCTGGTTGTCGGCGCGCAACCGCTGGCACAACTCGACAAACTGGTTGAGCTTTTGCTCGAGCGCTTTCAGATCCGCATCCATGCGGCACACTATAGTTTCAAAAATCCTGTCAGGTCAACTGCTAACGTCGATTTTTGAATGTGGTTTGGTATTAATGCCGCCGGCGGATTTCAAGCTATTTTCACCCTTTACCCCCCTAGCCCCGTCTCACTTGGCGGGACTGGCGGGCGGCGGTCTTAAGCGCCTGACGCGCCATGGGAAACCCCGGTTATACTGGCACTCGTGCGGGGCGGCGCGCTGTCCGTAAGTGACCGCCGGCCCGCATTCGGTACCGGGTGCCCGGCCGCAATTCATCGCGGCGGGTTAAACGGGAAACAGGTGCGGCGAACCGCCGGTTCGCAGTTGCTAGTTGGCAGTGGGCAGTTGAACCCCCTGCAAACTGCAAACTGACGGCTGGCGGCTACGCCTAGGCCTGTGCTGCCCCCGCAACGGTAAGCGAGCGTGGATACGCCGGGAGAACCTCCAGCGGAGGTTCTCGGCCACTGAGCGCTGTGCGCTTGGGAAGGCGGCGGATCAGGTTCTCGCGAGCCCGTAGACCGGCCTGGACCGATATTGGAAATGCCGCGGGGAGGCGGCGCGTCCGTAATCCGGGGCGGCCTTCCTGCGTCATTTCCTTGCGTTTTCTTGCATGCGGCGGGCGTGCGCAAGGTGAGACCATGCTGTTCAGGAATGGAACGGCTGCGGTGCTGTCGGCCGCGGCGTGGTGCGCGATCGCAGCGGAGCTGCCGGTGACCGTCGGCGAGCCGGTTATCGTCACGGCGACGCGCTTCGAGGACCGTTACCTCGACAAACCGGTGAACGTGTCGGTCATCACCGCGGAGGACATCAAGAACAGCACCGCGAGGACGGTACCCGAGCTGCTGCGCCAGTTACCTGGCATACGCACGCGCGACAGCTCGGGCTCCCCCAACGTGCAGGTCGACATGCGCGGGTTCGGGATTTCCGGGGACCAGAACACGCTGGTGCTGCTCGACGGGATCCGCATCAGCGAGAACGAGCAGACCACGGTCAACTGGGCCGGCATACCGCTTACGGCGATCGAGCGCATCGAAGTCATGCGCGGCTCGGGCGCGGTGCTCTACGGCGGGGGTGCGACCGGCGGCACCATCAACATCATCACCAAGACGCCCGCAGCCGGACAGCGCTCGGGCTCGATCTATGGCGGGGTCGCCACCTATGGCACGAATGAAGCGGGCGTCGGCGTCAATCTCGGCGGCGACAACGTCTCGCTCAATTTCTACGGCACCTATCTCGACACCGACAACTATCGCGACAACAACAGGCTGCGCCAGAAAAACGCGCTGGCCGACGCGCGCTGGAAGGGCGATCGCACAAGCGTGTCACTCAAGGCCGGTGCCGACGACCAGCAGCTGAGGCTGCCGGGGGCGTTGAGCGAGGCGCAGATCGCCGCCGACCGCAGGCAAGCCGCCACGCCGCAGGATTTCAGCAACCGCACCAGTGGGTTCCTTGCCGCGAGCTGCGAATGGGGCATCGGGGCGGGCAATCTCGCCGCGGACCTGGGCTACCGCGAGAAGGACATCCGGGCCAGCATCATCGGCAGTCCCATCGACTCCGAAACCAGCGTGTGGTCGTTCTCGCCCCGGCTGAAGCTGCCCCATCAACTCGGCGGCTGGCGCCACCAACTGGTCGTGGGATTGGACTGGGACGACTGGTCGTTCGAGAACACGACCTCCGTCTTCGGCCAGCCCCGGCAGCCGGATGCGTTCCAGCGGAACCAGGCCGTCTATCTGCAGAACTCGACCGCGATCGGCGACTCGTGGAACCTGTCCCTGGGCGGGCGGCTGCACCGGGTGGAATACGGAGTCACCGACCTCGCCGATCCGACTCAATCGGATCAACGCAAGCGCGATCTCACCGCGTACGAGATCGGGGCGCGCTATCGCGTGAACGCCGCGCTCTCCCCCTACGCCAAGATCGGCACCAGCTTCCGCGTTCCCAACGTCAACGACGTCTACAACCTGTTTACCGGCGTGGTGAGCTTGCTCGAGCCGCAAACTTCCCACGATTACGAGATCGGGGTCGATATCCGTTCCGGGCCGGGAACCTACCGGCTCGCTCTCTACCGCATGGACATCGATAACGAGCTGTACTTCGATCCGGCGACCTTCACCAACCGCAACCTGCCGCCCACGCGCCGCCAGGGCGTGGAAGCGGAGGGCAAGTGGCGCCTGGTCAGCGCGCTCGATCTCTTCGTGAATTACACCTACGCCCAGTCGGAATTCCGCTCCGGGAGTTTCGGCGGCGTGCCGATCGCCGGCAACGAGGTGCCGCTCGTGTCGCGCCATGCAGCCAACGCCGGCGTGGGCTGGGCATTCGCGCCGCGCGCGCGCGCGGACATCGTGGCCAGGTACGTCGGCGAGCAGGTGTTCGACGGCGACGAGACCAATACCTTCGGCCGCAAGATGCCGTCGTACACGGTGGTCGACGTGAAACTCAGCTACGAGCGCGGCGGCTGGCTGCTCGGCGCCGGGGTGAAGAACCTGTTCGACGAGAAATATTTCAACTATGGCGTGTTCGATTCCTTCACGCCAACGTACTTCGCCTATCCGCAGCCGGAGCGCTCGATCTTCGCGACGGCGCAATA
>CAZCGD010000574.1:0-4608 GCA_964498105.1 uncultured Streptomycetaceae bacterium | reverse complement strand
TACATCTGCCGCAGGTACTCGGTCGGCTTCTTCTTCAGCTTGACGCCGGTGTCCATATCCGGCGCGACGCGCAGGCAATTGTCCGAGCGCGGCGCGTACGACGGCAGGAAGCCGCCGCCGTGGGCCGAGCAGATCTTCAGTTCCGGGAAGCGGTCGAGCGTGCCCTCGAAGATCAGGTGCGAGAGCGCGATGGTGGTGTCGAGCGGGTTGCCGATGGTGTTCTCGAGCCAGCCGTTGCCCTTCAACCGGTTCTTGAGGTCCGGCGTGCTCTGCGGGTGGATGAAGATCAGCACGCCCAGCTCCTCGGCCTTGGCCCAGAACGGGTGGAACATCGGGTCGGAGAATTCGCGGCCGGCGACGCTCGCGCCGACGGCGGCGCCGCGCAGCCCGAGCTTCTTCACGCCGTGCACGAGTTGCTGGACCGCCAGGTCCGGATACTGCAGCGCAACCGACGCGAACGCCACGAACCGGTCCGGCCAGGTCTCGCAGAACCCGGCAAGCCGCTCGTTCTGGATCTGGATCACCTTCGTCACGAGGTCGCGCTCCAACTTGTACCACTGCGGGTTGATGCTGAGCGCCTCGACGTCGATGCCCTGCTCGTCCATCTCGCGCAGGCGGCGCGCGCCGACTTCCGAGATGCCCGGACCGCGCTGCTCGTTCGCCTTCGTCCCCATCAGAGCGAGCGCCTCCGGAATCACGCAGTGGGCGTGGACGTCGATGGTTTTCACGCGGCGGCCGCCGACTTTCACCTCGCGGCGCCCGCCGGCCGCCTTCGGCTTCGCCTTGCCCGGCTTCCGGGCCGCGGCCTGCGACCGCGCGGCAGCGGCCAGGCTGCAATCGGTGAATACGAGGCCGGCGGACGCGCCGGCCGGCTGCTGGATAACTTCACTGCGGACTTGCATGTGGATCTCCCTGTTTTTGGAAACCGGATACTAACCCTTAAACCGGACGCACGCGCCGGTTTAAGTCCGCGTGTTGGAACGGACGGGGCCGGCGCCGTTCAACACGCGGGGAAAACTCATAACCCATCTCTCATCGCTCATCACTGGGATCGGGAGCGCACGATGGCCAGCTGCCCCCGCTGTTACATCGCATTGATTTAATTGAAAAAACCACGTATGATGCGCGCCTTTCGTGGCTTGCCGGAGACGCCGGCGAGCCCGCATCAGGCAGTGACTATGGGCATGACTCAGGAAGTCTCGCGGCGGCGCACCTTCGCGATCATCTCGCACCCGGACGCGGGCAAGACGACGCTGACGGAAAAGCTGCTGCTGTACGCGGGCGCGATCCACATCGCGGGCAGCGTGAAGTCGCGCAAGGCCTCGCGCTACGCGACCTCGGACTGGATGGAAATCGAAAAGCAGCGCGGCATCTCGGTGGCGAGCTCGGTGATGCAGATGGAGTACGGGGACTGCGTCATCAACCTGCTCGACACGCCGGGCCACCGTGATTTCTCCGAGGACACCTACCGCGTGCTGACCGCGGTCGACGCCGCGCTGATGGTAATCGACGCCGCCAACGGCATCGAGCCGCAGACGCTGCGCCTGCTTGAGGTATGCCGCGCGCAGTCGACGCCGGTCATCACCTTCGTCAACAAGATGGACCGCGAGGTGCGCGAGCCGTTCAACCTGGTGGACGAGATCGAGCGCACGCTCGGGATGCCGGTGGTGCCGTGCACCTGGCCGGTGGGCATGGGGAAGTCGTTCAAGGGCGTGTTCGACCTGCGCCGCGACCGCATGCGCGTGTTCCGGGCGGGCGCGGACCGCGTCGGCGCCGACGACGATATCATCCACGGCATCGACAACCCCGAGTGCGGCGCGCGCTTCGGCGACGTTTTCGCCCACGCGCGCCAGGAAATGGGACTGGTGCAGGGCGTCTCTCCGTCCTGGGACCGCGAAGCATTTGTCGCCGGCAGGCAGACCCCGCTGTTCTTCGGCTCGGCCATCAACAATTTCGGCGTCAAGGAAGTGCTCGAGGCGCTGGTGGAGTTCGCGCCATCGCCACGTCCGCGCCGGGCGCTCGAGCGCACTGTCGATCCCATGGAGCCGAAGTTCTCCGGCGTGGTGTTCAAGATCCAGGCCAACATGGACCCCGGTCACCGCGACCGCGTGGCGTTCATCCGCGTGTGCTCGGGCCATTTCGAGCGCGGCATGCGGCTCACGAACTGCCGCACCGGCAAGGAGTTCCGCCCCAACAACGTGGTGTCGTTCCTGTCGCAACGCCGTGAAGTGGTGGAAGACGCCTGGGCCGGCGACATCATCGGCATACCCAACCACGGCGTGCTGCAACTGGGCGACACGCTGACCGAAGGCGAGGACCTGCAGTTCACCGGACTGCCGTTCTTCGCCCCCGAACTGTTCCAGACGGTGGAAATCGCCGACCCGCTGCGCAGCAAGCAGTTGCGCACCGGCCTCGCGCAACTCGGCGAGGAAGGCGCGATCCAGGTGTTCCGCCCGGTCGCCGGCGGCATGCTGCTGCTGGGCGCCGTCGGCAACCTGCAGTTCGAAGTGGTCGCGCACCGGCTGCGCCACGAATACGGGTGCGAGCCGCGCCTGGTGCCCGCGCGCTACACGATGGCGCGCTGGGTGACTTCGGACGACCCGCTTGAGTTGAAGCGCTTCATCGAGGCCAACGCCCACCGCGTGGCGCACGACGCAGTGGAGGCGCCGGCCTTCCTCGCCGCGCACAAGGCCGAGCTCGAGGTCGCGCACGAGCACTGGCCGAAGATCCGTTTCCATGCCCTGCGCGAGCACGCCGGGCTGGTGTTCCACGCGAATCCCGTCTCGTAAGCGTAGAAAAAGTCGTTAGCCACAGAGATCACAGAGTTCACAGAGAAAAGAAAGACAATAATTGAACCGCCAAGCCGCCGAGAGAAACAGAAAATAAGATCAAACCCAATCGAACCGCCAAGCCGCCAAGAAAGACAAAGACTATAATTGAACCGCTGAGCCGCCGAGAGAAAAAATCAGCAACAATAGTCATTGGCGCAATTTCAGTCTTGACGGTTCTCTCCTTATCTCGGCGGTTCGATCGGGTTTGATTTGGACATCATTTTAATTTGCTTCTCTTGGCGTCTTGGCGGTTCAAATAATTCTTCTGTCGTTTCCTGGCGGTTTGGTTTGTTTCTCTGTGTTCTCGGTGGCCTCTGTGGCTGAATTGCCGTTTTCAGGATTAACCGAAGGTCCATGATCCGCCTGTCCCAGGTCACGCTCCGGCGCGGCGCCAAGGTGCTGCTCGAAGGCGCCGACGTCTCCCTCAATCCCGGCGACAAGATCGGCCTGATCGGCGCGAACGGCTCCGGCAAGTCGAGCCTGTTCGCGGTCCTGCGCGACGAACTGCACGCCGATCTGGGCGAGGTGGACTTCCCGGCGCGCTGGCGCGTCGCGCACGTGGCGCAGGAGACCTCCGCGCTCGACCGCCCGGCCCTCGAGTACGCGATCGACGGCGACACCACGCTGCGCCGGCTCGAGCAGGAGCTGGCGGAAGCCGAGGCCCACGACGACGCGGAACTGGGCGGCCTCCGCATCGGCGAGCTGCACGCCGCGCTGGGCGACGCGGACGCCTACACGGTGCGCTCGCGCGCCGAGCAACTGCTGCACGGGCTCGGCTTCTCGCACGAGCAGATGAACGAACCGGTGGCGAGCTTCTCCGGCGGCTGGCGCATGCGGTTGAACCTGGCGCAGGCGCTGATGTGCCCGTCCGACCTGCTGCTGCTCGACGAGCCCACCAACCACCTCGACCTCGACGCCATCCTGTGGGTGGAGGAGTGGTTGAAGCGCTACAGCGGCACGCTGGTCATCATCTCGCACGACCGCGACTTCCTCGACGGCGTGGTCAACGTCGTGGTGCACATCGACAACAAGAAGCTCAAGCGCTATTCCGGCAACTACTCGGACTTCGAGCGCCAGCGCGCCGCGGCGGTGGTGCTGGCGGCGGGCATGATCGAGAAGCAGGCGCGCGAGCGCGCCCACCTCGAGTCGTTCATCAACCGCTTCCGCGCGCAGGCGACCAAGGCGCGGCAGGCGCAAAGCCGCATGAAGATGCTGGCGCGGATGGAGGATCTGGCGCCGCTGCACGTGTCCGCGCCGTTCTCGTTCGAGTTCCGCGACCCGCTGAAGGCGCCCGACCCGCTGCTCACGCTGGAAGACGTGGACGCCGGCTACCGGACCGGAGACGGTCCACAGGATCGAAAAATAAAGACCGTCTTGCGCGGCATCCGGTTCTCGCTGCGCAGTGGACAGCGCTACGGGCTCCTTGGCATCAACGGCGCCGGGAAATCCACGCTGATCAAGACCATCGCCGGCGAGCTGGCGCCGCTCGCCGGGACCGCGACCCTCAACAAGGGACTGGCTGTCGGCTACTTCGCGCAGCACCAGCTGGAGATGCTGCGCCACGACGAGTCGCCGCTGTGGAATCTCGCGCGCGCCGCGCCGGGCGTCCGCGAGCAGGAGTTGCGCAACTTTCTCGGCGGCTTCAACTTCCCCGGCGACATGGCCACCGGTTCGATCGAGAATTTCTCCGGCGGCGAGAAGGCGCGGCTGGCGCTGGCCATGATCGTGTGTGCTCGCCCGAACCTGCTGCTGCTTGACGAGCCGACCAACCATCTCG
>CAZCGD010000573.1:0-2645 GCA_964498105.1 uncultured Streptomycetaceae bacterium | reverse complement strand
CCGTTCCGCGAATGCTCCGTACTCGATCTGCGCCATCACGCGCTCCCCGGGTTTGACGGAGGTAACGTTGGCGCCAACCGCGGCCACCGTTCCGGCGAGGTCCTTGCCCGGCACGAAGGGCGTCGCCGGCAGGTTCTGGTAGGTGCCGCCGATCACCAGGAGATCCGGAAAATTGACGCTGGCGGCGCGGACGTCGATGAGCACTTCATCCGGCCCGGGTTGCGGGTCGGGAAACGTCTCGAGTTTCAGATTGTCGAGGGGGCCGTGCTGGCGGACTACGAGCGCGCGCATTACGGCATTAGCCACGGAATTGCACGGATAAACGCAAATTCAAGGTCAAGGACTCGGCCACGAAAACACACGGAAACACACGGAAACACACGGACTCAGATGCAAGGACGCCACTGCGGCGAAATCCCGTCGGAAATATGGACAGAAGAAGCATATTAATTGGTTTGTTTTCCCTGACCTTTAACTTCCGTGTGTTTCCGTGTGTTTCCGTGGCTAATAGGTTTTAGTCTTTGTCGAGAAGCGAGTTCGCCTCGCCCAGGGCCGGATAGCCGGCGGCGCCGTCTTCACGCCATTGGGATGCGATCGGCACCGGCAGGGCGGGAATGTTCCTGCCGTCCGCCGTCAGCGTGCGCGCGAACACCCCGCGCGCTTTGAAGTGGGGATCGGCCAGTGCCTGCTCGATCGAGCCCACCACGTTGCAGCACACGTCCTTGCCCGCGAACAGCGCTCGCCACTCGGCGGCGGTTTTTTCCCGGATCCGTGCCGCGACTGCGCCGATCGCTGCTTGTGGGTCGCGGCTGTCGTCGCGCGCATCGGGGGCGAGCCCGATGGCGTCGCAGAAGTTCTGCCAGAACCGTTCTTCGAGCGGCGCCGCGGCGATGAAGCGATCGTCGCGCGTGCGGTAAATCCGGTAGCGGGGGCTGCCGCCGGTCACGCGCGCCTTGCCCGGCTGCGGCCAGCGCTGCGCGGCGAGCCCGTCGCCCATCGCCCAGTACATGAAGGTGAAGAGGTTGTCCGCCATGGCAATGTCGAGCTTGCAGCCGCGGCCGCTCAACTCGCGCTCACGGAGTGCCAGCAGGATGTTGATCACCGCGGGATAGGAGCCGCCGCCAATGTCCGCAACCAGCGCCGCTGGCGGCACCGGCGCGCCGTCAGCGCCTGCCGCGAGGGCGAGCATCCCGGCCTCCGCGGCGTAATTGAGATCGTGCGCCGCGGTCAGCGCCTTGGGTCCGGACTGCCCGTAGCCCGTGATCGCGCAGTAGATGATGCGGGGATTCACCCGCGACACCGCCTCGTAGCCCAGGCCCAGGCGGTCCATCACGCCGGGGCGGAACTGCTCGACGATGACATCGGTGCTCTTCACGAGCGACATCAGGCGCTCGACCGCGCCCGGCTGCTTGAGGTCGATCGCGACCGAGCGCTTGCCGCGATTTAACAGCGCGAAATTCACGCTGTCGCCGCCGAACTTCGGGTCGTATCCCCGCATTTCGTCGCCCGTCCCCGGACGTTCGATCTTGATCACCTCCGCCCCGGCTTCCGCGAGCAGCAGCGTTGCGAGCGGTCCGGGAAGTAGCGTGCTGAAGTCGAGAACTCGTATTCCCGCGAGCGGTTGCATGGTTTCAGAGTATTAAATTAGCCGCCAAGACGCCAAGACGCCAAGACTCCAAGACGCCAAGAACGCCAAGAACGCCAAGAAAGACACAACAATCATAAGGACCCCAGCGATGGGGCTCAGACTCTGGCGAGCACTGGCGAGAGAGTGGAGGCAAAGGTCTTGGTATCTAATATGAATTCGATTTGCTTGGCGTTCTTGGCGGCTATTCTCCTACCCTCTGCTTCGCCACCCGCGCGCGCCGCGCCGGCGCGTAAGCGATGTCTCCGTACGCCTCGAACAACGCTTGCGTCACGTCGAAATGATGGGCGAGCCCGGTGCGCTCCAGCAGCTCGATCGGGCCCTCGGGGTAGCCGAGCCCGAGCTTTAACGTGGTATCGAGGTCCGCGGCGCTCGCCAGGCCTTCGTCGAGGCGTCGCAGCGCGGCATTGTAATAAGGCCGCAACAGGCGATCCAGGATGCGTCCCGCGAAATCGCCGCACAGCGCCACCTTCAGGCCGTGCTCCTCGAGCAGCCCGCGGGCCGCGTCAATCGCGGTTTGCGCGGTGCGCGGCTGCCGCACCAGCTCCACCAGGTCGGAAGGCGCAGCCGTCCCCAGCCGGAAGCGCGCGAAGCCGAGCACGTTGGAGCCTTCCTCGCCGCGCATCTCTCCGGCATGCGCGCCGAGGCATTCGGTGCCGAGCTCGATCAGGACGGCGGCTTTTTGGTCCGACTTTCCCAGCTTGCGGAATGCAGCGCCCGCATCGGTACCGATAATGACCACCACCTCGCCCGTATCGGCTCCATGAGCGATGAGCGGATGGCTTTCCGGAAACGATCGACTGTCTCCCGCTCGAATGATCTGGTGTTTCATCTGCGTTTATCTGCGTTTATCTGCGGCTGATCGTGCTCTTGATCTTCAGGCTCCGAACATGGCATTGCCCTGATACTTGTAGAAGCCCTGGCCGGTCTTGCGGCCGAGGTGCCCAGCCGCGATCATGCGTTTCACCAGCGCCGGCACGGCGGCGCGCGGCTCGTGCGT
>CAZCGD010000572.1:0-2967 GCA_964498105.1 uncultured Streptomycetaceae bacterium | reverse complement strand
CTCGACACCTTCGCGCTGTGGACGGTGGATGACTATTTCGATCTCGAGCGGGAGCAGAAGCACGACTTCCAGAAGCGTTTCGACCGCCTCCACGAATGGCACCGGCACGAGCAACTTCCCGATTATGCGGCGTTCTTCACGTCAGCCAGGGCGCGGGTGCAAAAGGGGCTTGCGCGGGAGGACATCGCCTGGATTTCGGAGGGACTGAGGGAACGCTATCGCACCATCATCCGGCGCAGCGCCGACGACGCGGCGGCGCTGCTCATCACGGTCACGCCCGTGCAGATTGACGCACTACGGCGCCAGTTTGAAAAGGACAGCCGCCGCTTCGTCCGGGAATACCACCTGGAGGATGGCGCCGACGAGCAGCGGCGGGCCGCGGCGAAACGCATGCTGGCCCGTATCCGCGATTGGGCCGGCCGCCTGAGCGATGAGCAGGAACGGAAAATCACCGCGCTCGCGGGCGAGTTACCGATGAACCACGGACTGCGCTACGAGGACCGGATGCGCCGGCAGCGCGAATTCCTGCAGCTGCTGGCGCAGCGCGGCGACCCCCGCTTTACAGCGCAGTTGCGCCACTGGCTCCTCAACTGGGAGGAAGGCCGCACGCCCGAGTACGAGAGCGTGTGGGCGCGCTGGATGGAGCAGCAGGCCGATTTCTATGTGGCAGTGGACCGCATGCTGACGCCGCACCAGCGGGAGCACCTCGCGCAGCGGCTCCAGAACTACGCCAATGATTTCACGTATCTCGCGCAGCGCCCAGCGGCGCAGGCCGCCGCCACGCGCTAAAGGCGTGACCAGTGAGCACTGACTGGTAACCCCCGTCTGTTCTTGATTCTATCGGCGTTCATCGGCGTTCATCGGCGGCTACTGAACTTTCAGACTGGCCTTGGCGACGAGCAAGCGCCATTTCTCGTACTCCGCCTTGACCTGCGCGGCGAACTCTTTCGGGGGATTCCCGACCACATCGGTGCCTTCCGCAGCCAGTCGGCGCTCGATCTCGGGCGCGTGTATCGCCTTTGAGGCTTCCACCTGCAGCCGCTCGACGATGGCCGCAGGCACCTTTGCGGGAGCAAACAGAGCGAACCACGCATCCACCGCATAACCCGGCACGCCACTTTCCGCGACCGTCGGCAAGTCCGGCAGCGCCTTCATGCGCATTGCGCCCGTGACGGCGATCCCCTTCAAGCGCCCCGCCTTCAGTAGAGGAAACGCCGACAGCGGATTGCCCAGCACCCAGTTGACCTGCCCCGACACCACCGCGGGATAAGCGTCGGCGACGCCCTTGTAGGGAATGTGGTTCATCTGCACCCCGGCGAGCGCGCACAACAGCTCCGCCCCCAGGTGGAGAATGCCGCCGACGCCGGACGACGCGTACGAAACCTTCCCCGGCTGCGACCGGGCCATCGCGATCAGGTCCTTCACCGACGACACCGCAAGTGCGGGCGTCACTAGCACCACATAGGCGTTGCTGGTGAGTTTCGTGACGGGCTGAAAATCCCGGATCGGGTCGTAACGTTGCGCCTGGATGACGGCGTTGGTCACCATGCCGCTGCTGCTCACGAGCAGCGTGTGGCCGTCGGGTGCCGCTCTCGCGACCGTTTCAATGCCGATACTGCCGCCCGCTCCCGGGCGGTTGTCGACGATAAAGCGCTGCCCCATCACCTGGCTGTAATGGTCGGCGATGATCCGCGCCATCATGTCCACGCCGCCCCCCGGGGTTAACGGCACGACGATTCGCACCGGACGCGAGGGGTATTGCTGGGCCGCGGCCCCAGCAATACCAAGGCAGAAGGCAAAAGGCAGAAGGCAGAAGGAGATTTTTCTCAAGCTGTCCACGGCGTCCTCGTTACTGCGTCACCTCGTCACTGCGTCACCTTGGTGGCTGAGTATAGCGCGCAACCTGCGCCGCACGTTCCGACTGCCGACTGCTAGAATACCGTCTCGCAAAGTCTGCTTTCCATGCCCGTTTATCCGCACCCGATCGCGTCCAAGCTGCCCAACGTCGGCACCACGATCTTCACCGTGATGTCGCGGCTCGCGCAGGAGCACAACGCCATCAACCTGTCGCAGGGATTCCCGGACTTCGACTGCGCGAAGGAGCTGCGCGACCTCGTCACGAAGTACATCAATGCGGGCCTCAACCAGTACCCGCCGATGGCGGGCGTCGCGCGGCTGCGCGAGCGCATCGCGGAGAAAGTCGAAGCGCTCTACGGCGCGAAATACGATCCCGAGCACGAGGTGACGGTCACGCCGGGGGCGACCTACGGCATCTTCACGGCAATTGCGACGATGGTGCGACCCGGCGACGAAGTGATTCTGTTCGAGCCCGCCTACGACAGCTACGCGCCCTCGGTCGAGGTGAACGGCGGCGTGCCGGTCTATGTCCAGCTGCGCTACCCCGATTACAGCATCGACTGGCAGCAAGTGAGCCGCGCGATCACGCCGAAGACGCGCCTGATCCTGATCAACACCCCCAATAATCCCACGGCCAGCGTGCTCTCCGGCGAGGACCTGCGCATGCTCGAAAGCCTGCTGCGCGGCACGGATATCGTGGTGGTGAGCGACGAGGTCTACGAGCACATCGTCTTCGACGGCCACCAGCACCAGAGCGTCGCGCGCTTCCCGGGTCTCGCCGAACGCAGCTTCGTGGTCTCCTCTTTCGGCAAGACCTACCACGTCACCGGCTGGAAGATGGGCTACGTGCTGGCGCCGAAGGAACTGATGAACGAGTTCCGCAAGGTGCACCAGTTCAACGTATTCGTCACCAACAGCCCGCTGCAGCACGCGCTCGCCGAATACATGGAGAACCGCGACGCCTACCTGTCGCTCGCGGCGTTCTACCAGAAGAAACGCGATTTCTTCCTGGCCGGCGTCAGAGGCTCGCGCTTCAAGCCCCTGCCCTCGCGCGGCACCTTCTTCCAGAACCTCGCCTACGACGCGATCAGCAACGAGCGCGACGCCGAC
>CAZCGD010000571.1:0-5780 GCA_964498105.1 uncultured Streptomycetaceae bacterium | reverse complement strand
CGCGGCCGCGAGACAGGCCAATCGCAGCGCGACGCTACCCCGGAACGGCAGGATGAACAGCAGCGCCATGAACGGCAGCAAGGTAGCGGCACGCCTCATGACGCGGCCCCCGGCGCGCATACTATCCGGTCCGAACCTGCTGAAGCGCTGCGTGCCATGAGTGGCCGCCATTATAAGTGCTTCTCCTGGTCCGGTCCTTCCCGCGGCGCCACGAGGCGGCTCGCTGCCGACCGCCGGTCCGCCCCTCGACGTCTCACCGCGCCGGCCTGTGTGCCGGTATGATTCGGCTGATTGGAAGACCGGAACGCGCTGCGATGACCGATATTTTCGACTGGACCCGACTCACCGACGACCCCAACGACAGCGCGGCAAAGCGCCTCGTCGAGCAGCGCCTGCTCGCGGCTCGACAGGTTCATATGGATAGGGACCTGACGCAGTACGTGCTCGATGCGGCAACCGGCAAGCGCGTCCTCGACGTCGGTGTCGCCGAGCACGCCGCGCGCTACATTCGCGATCCCGGTTGGCGCCACGGGAGGATCCGCGCAGTGGCGGCCCGCTGTGTTGGTATCGACATACTCGAACCGCTGGTGCGCGAACTGCAGGTGCAGGGCCACGACGTGCGTTGCCTGGATGCCACCTCGGACGCGGACCTGGGCGAGCGCTTCGACCTGGTTTTCATCGGCGACGTCATTGAGCATGTCGACAATGCGGTGGCGTTGCTGCGCTTCGCCAGGCGGCATCTGGAGCCGGGAGGCCGGGTGCTGGTGTCCACACCCAACCCGTTCAGCCGCAAGTTTGAACGGCGCTTCCGGCGCACGGGCGTCGCGATGATCAATCTCGACCACGTCGCCTGGTTCTCCCAGACCATGGCGCTCGAGCTCGGCCGCCGCGCCGGGCTCGCCCTGCACGCCTATCATCTGATCAAGCCGATCGCGCGTTGGAAGCAGCCGTTGAAGCGCCTCACCTGGCGCTTCGTTCCGCCCGAATACACCTTCCCGGATTTTCTGTACGAATTCCGCGTCCCCCGCCCGGATGCCGCTTGAGCGCGCCATGTCGGGTACGCACCCGTCGTTTCTCGTCGTCAACGTCGCGCGCATCGGCGATACGCTCCTCTCGACACCCGCCATGCGGGCGATCGCGTCGGCTCATCCGGGTTGCGAGATCACGGCGCTGGCTCATCCGAAACGCGCGGAGGCGCTGCACGGGCTGCCGTTCGTGATGCGCGTGGGCGGCATCACCAAGAACACCGCGCCCTGGCGCGGCTGGTTCGGCGGCCGCCGCTACGACTACGCGCTCGTCTACGGTTTCGACGAGGCGCTCGTTTCCTACGCCCTGCGCGTCGCGAAGCGCGTCGTGGCCTTTCGCCAGAAGGACGAGATGCTCAATCGGCGCCTGTTCCGGTGCGTGGACGAGCCGCTCGCGGGGAGCGAGCACGCCGTCCCGCACCGCTTGCGGCTGACGGCGGCTCTCGGGATCCCGGAGGCGGGGCGGCGGCTCGCCTATCGAGTGACGCCGGATGAGGCCATGGCTGCCCAGGCGCGCCTCGCGTCCGACGTTCCTCAGGAGGCATCGCCCCTGATCGGCATGAACATCGCGACGTTCCCGACGAAACTGTTTCGCCGCTGGCCGGTCGAGCAATTCGGCGAACTGTCCGAACGCATCATCGCGGAATGGCCGCGCGCGCAGGTGCTGATCTTCGGCGGACGCGACGAGGCCGAGGACACGCGCCGGCTGAAGGAGCGGCTTGCTGATCGGGCCACGCTCTATGCCGGGCGGCTCAACCTGCGCGAAAGCGCCGCGCTGATGGGCCTGACCGATCTCTATGTCGGCCTGGATACGGGTCCGACGCATCTCATGAGCGCCTTCGACATTCCGATGGTTGTGCTCTATCACTGCCGGATCCCGAGCCGCCACATTGTGCCGCTCGACCACCCGTGCCTGTACGTACTGGATCACCCGAAGCAGGGTGGCGATTGCACGGAATCCACGCCGATGTCTGAAATCGCCGTCGACGCCGTGCTGGCGCGGGTCCGGCGCGCCCTCGCCGACCATCCGCCGCGTCCGCGAGCCTCGCGCTCCCGATGAAGTTCGGTTTCGTCCTCACCAATCTCGCGGGCGGCGGCGCCGAGAAAACCGTGCTCACGCTGGGGGCGGCCCTGACTGCGCGCGGCAATGAAGTGCATGTCATCCTTCTCGAGCATGTGATAGAGCACAGCACGCCCGCGGACATCCGGCTCCGCGCGCTCACCGCTGCGGGGCGGAGGATTTCCAAGGGCTTTCTTGGCAAGCGGTTGGCCGCCCGTCGCTTGCGCGGTTTGCTGCGGCAACTGGAACAAGGAACACCCTTCGATCTTGTTGTCTCGGCCCTGCCATTTGCCAATGAGGTGGCAATCCTCGCCGCTGTGCCGCGCCACTGGTGCCGGATCGACAATACGCTCTCCGCCGAGATCGAGCGGCTGCATTCGACCAATCATCGCAAAGCCGGCCGCCGCCTGGCGAGATACCGTCGTCTGTACGGGACGCGGTCTCTGATCGCGGTGTCGGACGGCGTGGCCGCCGACTTGCGCGGCGCGCTGGGGCTTTCCAATTCCCGCATCGAGCGCATCTACAATCCCTTCGATTTCGCGGAGATCCGCGCCCGTGCCGCCGAGCCGGCGCCCCTGCCCACGGATCCGTACGTGGTCCACGTCGGCCGGTTCGTGGCGCAGAAACGCCACGATGTGCTGCTCGATGCCTGGGCCCGGCTCGACGTTCCCCATCGGCTGGCGCTGCTCACCGCCCCTGACGGGCGGCTCACGCGAATGATCGAGGAGCGCGGGCTCGCGCGCCGCGTGACCGTCGCGGGCTTTCAGACGAATCCTTATCCGTGGATCGCCGGCGCCGAATTGCTGGCCCTGTCCTCCGATCACGAGGGGTTGCCGAGCGTGATCATAGAAGCCCTTGCCCTCGGCACGCCCGTGGTCAGCACGGACTGCCCGTCCGGGCCGCGCGAAATACTGGGGAGCACCCAGCGCGAGTGCCTGGTGCCTGTCGGCGATGCCGCGGCGCTGGCGCTGGCTATCGGCCGGGCGCTCTCCGATCCACCCGACGTCACGCGAGTAGATCTGACTCCATACGCTCTCGAAACGATAGCGGCGGCATACGAGCGGCTCGCGTCTGAACCGCTGTCCGCCCGAAACTAGCCGCCGACCCGCCGGCGGAGCCCTGCGAGCATCGCCGCCCACCTCAGGCGCCGGTAGCCCACGCGGGGGTTCCATTGCAGGCAAGCCAGGGTGTAGCCGTAGCCCAGAGGCGCGCCGTCGGCGTCCCACCGATGGCCGGGGGGAATGTCGCCGGACGCGGCGGCGTCCAGGACATGCGCGATGCCGGCGAAGCCCGGATCGTCGCTGTACAGCGTGCGCGGCAAGTGCTTCTCGAGGAAGCGGCGCTCCGGAGTATCCCGCCCCATGTCGTGCAGGAAGATCATGCGGGCCCGGCCCTGCGCCAGCAGCCGCAGCGCGAGCCGCAGCGCGCGGAAACCCTTGGGTCCGTCGATGAGCGCGACGTCGCCCGCTTGCGCCAGCGCCGGCAGCAGGCGCGTCGCGTCGCCGAATCGCAACTCGACGTTGCGGCACGAGTGGAGCCGCTTCTCCGCGACGGGCGCGTCCGGCGAATCACGGTCGAACTCGATGCTGACGACGGGCAAGTCCGGAAAAACGACCGCGAGCAGCAGCGTGCTCTGTCCCCGCGCGCGGCCGGATTCGAGAATGCGCCAGGGGCGGGCATGGCTGGCGCAGACCTGGAGGAAGAACATCTCCGAGTACAGGATGCCCTTGCGTTCATAGGGCACCTGCGCCACGCGCGCGCGATACGCGTCCAGGTCCCGCGCCGCAGCGCGGGCGACCTCGTCCATGGTCAGCAGCCGCGCCTCGGAGTCGGAGGTATTCCGTGATCGGGCCGTATTCAAGTCAGTCTTTCGCTCTCAACGGCCGCGCGGCGCGGTGGGGAAAGCCTGCGGCGGCAGCGGGGGTTTCATGTCGCTTTCGCGTCGACGGCGTCGAGGAAAACCCTCTCCATGCGCTCGAGCATCTTCTCAATGCTGCAATTCGCGGCGCAGTGCGCGCGGGCGCTCGCGCCCAGCCGCGCGCGCAAAGCCGGGTCTCCGAGCAGTCGCCCAAGGCCCCGTCGGAGGTCCTGGACGTCCTCCGCCTTCACGATGAGCGCGGTGTCCCCGTCGCGCGCCACCTCCCCGATGCTCCCCGTATCGGTAGTCACGCTCGGCAGTCCGCAGAGCATCGCCTGGACCAGCGCCTGCGGCACGCCCTCGTTCGCGTAGGAGGGCAATGCGAACACATCGAGCGCTTGGAGCCACGGCAGCACTTCGGCCTGATTCCCGGCGAGCGTTACACGGTCGCCGATGCCCAGCTCGCGGATTTGCGCCTCTATGTTTTGCCGCTGCGGGCCGTCGCCGACGATGACGAGGCCGGTGCCGGCAGGCAGGCGTGAGAAGGCGTCGAGCAGGAAGCGGTGGCCCTTCCAGCTGCGCAGCGTGGCGACGATGCCGACCAGCGCCGCACCCTGCGGCAGTCCCAGCCGGGCACGCGCGGCAGCCTGGTCGCCGGGAACGAAGTGGTTGGTCGCTATACCCGTCGGGATCGAGGTGATGCGGTCCGCGTTGAAGCCGTTTTGCTCGATCAACTGCCGGCGCAGCGCCTCGCCGGTGGTGACGATGTGGCGGGTGGCGGCACCGTAGAGCCAGCGCGTCGCGCGGTTGTTCGGGATGGGCGCCGAGACGTGCCGGGTGCGCACCAGGGGCGGCGGGCGCTTCAGGAACAGGCAGGCCAGCGCCGCGAGCCAGGTGTCGGTGGAACTGTGCGTGTTGATCACGTCGGCCCGGTTGGCGTTGAGCCACCGGCGCAGGGCGAGCACCCCGCCCGGCTGCTTGCGCCCTATGGGCAGCGCCTCGACCCGCAGCCCACGCTCTTGGGCCGCGGCGTGGATTCTGGCGTCCGGCGGGCAGAGCAGCGTTACCCGATGCCCCTTGTCCACCATGCCCTGCGCCTCGGTCAGGATGCGGATTTCCTGCCCGCCCCAGCCCAGCGACGCTTCGGTGTGGACGATGTGGAGTTTCTCCGTAAGGTGATCAGTCACTGTGATCGCGGATCCGATCGGTCCCGACGTGCTGAACGAGCGCCCAGCAATTGCTGGTACAGCCCCACCAGGCGGGCCGACATGGCGGCGAAGGTAAGCGGCTCCACGGTCTTGCGGGCTGCTACGCCCATCTCGGAACTGCGATCCGCCGCACGCCGCATCGCCTCCGCAAGCGCGGTCACGTCGAGCGCGTCGCAGACGAAGCCATTGTAGTCCGGCTGGATCAGCTCGGCCGCGCCGCACTGGGTACTGGTGATGACCGGCAGCCCGCTTGCCATGGCTTCCAGCGCGGCGTTGGGGAAGGGGTCGTAGAGGGTGGGAAGGCAGAACACGTCCGCTGCGCCGTAGCAGGGCGTCACATCCGTGAGCCCCCCGGTGAAACAAACGCGCCCTGCCAGGCCCAGCTCGCCAGCGCGCCGCTGGAAGCGCTCGAGATGCTTGTCCTTTCCCACGATCAAGGCATGCACGGTGTCCGGCAGCCGGGCCAGCGCCGCGAGCAGCCGGGCGACCCCCTTGCGCTCGAAACCCGAGCCCACGTGCAGGAATACCGGTGCATCAGCGGGGATGCCGTGGCGCTCGCGCACGGTCTGGCGATGCCGGGTCCTCAACTCGGGGTGAAAAGCGGCCGTGTCCACCCCGCTGTAGATCAC
>CAZCGD010000570.1:0-2010 GCA_964498105.1 uncultured Streptomycetaceae bacterium | reverse complement strand
CTACGCGGCGTTGCGCGCGAAGCACCTCGACGACCAGGTCCCGGTGACCTGGCTTGAGTCGAGCGAGCCGTCCTACATCCTGTACACCTCGGGCACCACCGGCCAGCCCAAGGGCGTGCAGCGCGATACCGGTGGCTATGCAGTGGCGCTTGCCAGCTCGATCAAGCATATCTACTGCGGGGAGGCCGGCGAGACCATGTTTACCACCTCCGACATCGGCTGGGTGGTCGGGCATTCCTACATCGTCTACGGGCCGCTGATCTGTGGCATGACGACGATTCTCTACGAAGGGCTGCCGATCCGGCCCGACGCCGGCATCTGGTGGAAGATCGTCGCCGACCACAAGGTATCGGTCATGTTCTCGTCGCCGACGGCGGCGCGCGTGCTGAAGAAGCAGGACCCGGCGTTTCTGAAGAAATACGACCTGAGCTCACTCAAGCATCTCTTCCTCGCCGGCGAGCCGCTCGACGAGCCTACTCATCGCTGGTTCGCGGACGCGCTCGGCAAGCCGGTGATAGACCACTACTGGCAGACCGAGACCGGCTGGCCCATTCTCTCCAGCGTGCCGGGAGTAGAACGGACGCCGCTCAAGTTCGGCAGTCCGAGCTTCCCGGTGTTCGGCTACGACCTCAGGCTGCTGCGGGAATCCGATGCCACCGAGGCCGGGCCGAACGAGAAGGCGGTGGTGGCGATCGTGCCGCCGCTGCCGCCGGGCTGCATGTCCACCGTGTGGGGCGACGACGAGCGCTTTGTAAAGACCTATTTCGGCGATTTTCGCGGCAAGTTGGTGTACTCGACCTTCGACTGGGGCATCCGCGACGAGGAGGGCTACCACTTCATCCTCGGGCGTACCGACGACGTGATCAACGTTGCCGGCCACCGCCTCGGCACGCGCGAGATCGAGGAGGCGGTGCAGGCGCATCCCAACATTGCGGAGGTTGCAGTGGTGGGAGTCGCCGACGCGGTCAAGGGTCAGATGCCGCTCGCCTTCGCGGTGGTCAAGGACGCAGCCAGGGTGGCGACCGCGGCTGGCCGCGCGGCGGAGGAGAAAGCGGTGATGGATACGGTCGACCGGTTGCTCGGCGCCATCGGCCGCCCGTCGCGGGTGCACTTCGTCACGCTGCTGCCGAAGACGCGCTCGGGCAAGCTGCTGCGCCGCTCGATCCAGGCGCTCGCCGAGGGGCGCGATCCGGGCGATCTCACCACCATCGAGGATCCCGCCGCGCTCGAGCAGATCCGCGCGGCAGTAGCCGCGCGCGGGAATTGATCTGAAAAAAAAGGAGAAATCCATGAATAAGCTCGGCGCCGTGCTGCATCATCCGGCCACGAACCTCGTTGTTGCCCTGATCCTGGTCGCTACTAGCTCCATCGAAGTATGGGAATCAGCCACTGGCGACACGGTAAAGATGGCGATGGGCGGGATGGAGATGAAGGTCGGGGCATATGACGGCGTACTCGCCTATGGCGTGGTGCATCTGCTCCGGGCCATCGCCGAGCTAGTGGAGGATGTGGAGCGGGGCGTGCGAGAGTAATTTTAGAACGCGAAGCGGCTCATGCCCCCGTCCACCGGAGTGACGGTGCCAGTGATGTAGCCCGCCCGCGGCGAGGCGAGGAAGACCGCCAGGTTGGCGAGTTCCTCGGGCTCTCCGAAGCGGCCCATCGGAATGTTCTCCTGCGCGAATTTTTTGCGATCGTCCTCCGTCGGGTGGAAGCGCACGATCTGCTCGCTCATGATGCGTCCCGGCTGGATCGAGTTGATGGTGATGCCGTGCGCGGCTATCTCTCGTGACAGGCCCTTGGCCCAGGCATGCACCGCGGCCTTCGCCGAATTCGCGGCGTTGAGTCCGCGCGGCTCGGACGAGCCGGTGATGTTGACGATGCGTCCCCACCCGCGCGCCTTCATGGCCGGCACCACCGCGTGGGACAGCTCGCGCAGGCGAATGAAGTTCACCAGCAGCCCTTCCGCCCACTGCTCCTTGGTCGCCTCGAAGGGGTAGGGCCGGCTGCCGC
>CAZCGD010000569.1:0-17833 GCA_964498105.1 uncultured Streptomycetaceae bacterium | reverse complement strand
ATCCAGGCCCACCACGCAATCCACAGTTTCCTGACCGGCGTGAGGGAGGTGCGCCGCGTAAGCACGTGGCAGCCGTCGCGATGGATCTCATCGAGGACGGTCCGGTAGATCGCGGCCATGATGATGCCGGTACGCTGCGCGCGGCGGTCTGCCGCCGGCAGCTTGGCGAACGCTTCACGATAGTAGCCCTGCGCGCGCTCGATCTGGAATTCCATCAGGCGGCGAAAGTTGTCGGTTTCCCGCGACCGGGTAATATCCTCAAGGCTCACGCCGTGACGCTCGAGTTCGTCCAGCGGCAGGTAGATGCGGTCGCGCCGCGCGTCCTCGCCCACGTCGCGGATGATGTTGGTGAGCTGGAACGCCAGTCCGAGGTCGGCGGCGTATTCCAGCGTGCGCCGGTCCTGGTAGCCGAAAATCTCGGCGGACAGTAGTCCCACTGCGCCCGCCACCCGGTGGCAATACAGCTTCAGCGCGTCGAAGGTGGGGTAGTGATTATGGTCGAGGTCCATCTGCATGCCGTCGATGATTTCGTTCAGCCGCGCCTCCGCGAGGTTGAAGCGCGGGGCGACGTCCGCCAGCGCGCGCGCCACCGGATGCTGCGGCGTGCCGTGAAAGGCAGCAGCCAGCTCCTGCCGCCACCAGGCGAGCGTCGCGCGAGCAGTCGCAGCGTCAGAGCAATCGTCCACCACGTCGTCCACCTCGCGGCAGAAGGCGTAGAGCGCGGTGATGGCGCGCCGCTTGTCCTCCGGCAGGAACAGGAAGCTGTAATAGAAGCTCGAGCCGCTTTGAGCGGCTTTGGTTTGGCAATACTCGTGCGGATCCATTATTGCCTGTGCTTCGTACAGCGTGACATGATGAAGCGTGACGTGGTCAAGCGTGACATGGTGGGGCGTGACATGGAAAGGCGTGATTGCTTGTTAAACGTCTAGCGACGCAGTACCACGTCACGCAGTACCATGTCACGCAGTATCACGTCACGCCTCATCATGTCACCAGCTCAGAGCGCTCGCGCGATGAGCACCGGCCAGTCATGCCATCTCAACACTGGCCGCTGACGAAAAACGTCGTAACGCGCGCTCTCGATCTTCTCAAGAATGCGCAGGCCGCCCTGCACGGTGGCGCGGATCTCCAGCCCGATACGGCCGGGGAGCGCACGACCGAGCGGCGCGCCGGACTGCATCATGCCGCGCGCGCGTTCGATTTGGAAGCGGATCAGCTCGCGCCATGCTTCATCGCAGCGTCGCTCCGCGAAGTGCCGTTCCGTCACGCCGTAACGGCTCATCTCGTCCTGCGGCAGGTAGACGCGGTGCCTGGCATGGTCGATTGGCACGTCCTGCCAGAAGTTGATCAATTGCAGCGCGGAGCAGATCGAGTCCGACCACTGAAGATTCTGCTCGCTCGCGCGGCCGAACAGGTGCAGCAGCAGCCGCCCGACCGGGTTCGCCGAGCGGCGGCAGTAATCGAGGACTTCGGGAAAATCCGCATAGCGCCGCTGGGTGACGTCCTGGGCGAACGCCGACAGCAGGTCGTGGAAGGCCCCAATGGGCAGCCGGTGCTCGCGTATGACGTCGGCAAGGGCGCCAAACCACGCGATGTCCGGGGTTGCGCCGCGCTCGATCTTGCGCAGCTGCTCGCGAAAGCGCTCGAGCTGGCCCAGCCGGACGGCGTCCGGCGCGGTCCCTTCGTCGGCGAAGTCATCGGCTTCCCGCGCAAAGCGGTATATCCATGCTACCGGATCGCGAAATCGGGGAGGCAGCAGGAGCGACGCAACAGGGAAGTTTTCGTAGTGGTTGACACCCATTTGTTGCTTTGCACAATATTATTAAATTCAAATGGATGCGTAAAAGCCTTAAGATAACTTGCAAGCTTTCGGCGGCTACCCGATTATATTACAATCGGGAGGTCGCGAAAGTGGCGGAATTGGTAGACGCACCAGATTTAGGTTCTGGCGCCGCAAGGCGTGGGGGTTCGAGTCCCTCCTTTCGCACCACGGGCAGGGCTGGACGTGGTGCGAGCCGGAGCGCCGGTTGCCGATTCGGCTGTGCCCGTGAGGGCGCTGCATGCAGAACGGGGCCAGCGCGCACGTGTTGATTGTACGTAATAGCCATCACTGGTATCGTTCAATAATTACAGATAGATGCAAGCCAACTTGGAAACACTGAGTTCACTCGAGCGGCGGCTGAGCGTGACGCTTCCGGTCGCGGCTATCGATACCGAAGTCGAGAGCCGGCTGAAGCGGCTGTCGCGCACGGTCAAGATGCACGGCTTCCGGCCCGGCAAGGTGCCGCTCAAGGTGGTCGCGCAGCAATATGGCCCGCAGGTTCGCCAGGAAGTGCTGGGCGACGCCGTGCAGAAAAGCTTCGGCGATGCCGTCCGCGACCAGAACCTGCGGATCGTGGGCTCGCCGCGCTTCGAGCTGAAGCCGCCCGCCGACGGCGCGGCAGAGATCCAGTACAGCGCCACCTTCGAGGTCTATCCCGACATCAAGGTGGGGGACATTGCGAACGCCACTATCGAGCGCCCGCAGCTGGCAGTGAGCGTGGCCGAGGTGGACCGGACCGTCGAGATCATGCGCAAGCAGCGCGCCAGCTACGAGCCGGTGCAGCGCGCCGCCCGGAACGAGGACCGCGTAACGATTGATTTCCACGGCACTATGGATGGCGCGGAATTCCAGGGCTCGAAAGGCAGCGCCCAGCAGACCGTGCTCGGCGAAGGCAGGCTCCTGCCGGACTTCGAGGCCAACGTGATCGACATGCAGGCGGGCGAGTCAAAATCGTTCGAGGTGCGCTTTCCCGACGGCTATCACGGCCGTGAAGTGGCGGGCAAGACCGCGCGCTTCGAGGTGACCGTCAGGGAAGTTGCGGGACCGGTGCTGCCCGCGGTGGACGCCGACTTCGCGAAGAGTCTTGGCGTCGCGGACGGCGATATTGCCACGATGCGCGCCGAGATCAGGGCCAATGTCGAGCGGGAGGTCAAGGCCAAGCTCAAGGCCCGCCTGCGGGAACAGGTGATGCAGGCGCTGCTCGATGCTACCAGGATGGAGACGCCCAAGGGGCTGCTGCAGATGGAGATCCAGCGCATGCAGGATGGCATGCGGCAGCAGCTGACCGCGCGCGGAGTGAAGGTCAACACCGATACGCCGCTGCCCGTTGACCTGTTCGAGCTGCAGGCGCAGCGCCGCGTCAATCTCGGCCTGATCTTCGGCGAGCTGGTGAAGACGCACAACCTCTACGCCAGGCCGGAACAGGTGCGGGCAATGGTGGACGAGCAGGCGCAGACTTACGAGCACCCGGATGAGGTCGTCAAGTGGTTCTACGCCGCGCCCGAACGGCTGCGCGAGATCGAGTCGGTGGCGACGGAAGACAACATTGTTGCTTGGGCACTTGGCGTCGCCAAGGTGACTGACAAGACGGTGAACTTCGACGAATTGATGGGGAAACGCTAATGGCGAGTTTCAGCGAACCGCGGGGCCTCGGCTTGGTGCCGATGGTGATCGAGCAGAGCGGCCGGGGCGAGCGCGCGTACGACATCTATTCGCGCCTGCTGAAAGAGCGCGTGGTGTTCCTGGTGGGGCCGGTGACCGAAGTCACCGCTAACCTGATCGTGGCGCAGATGCTGTTCCTCGAGTCGGAGAATCCGGACAAGGAAATCTCGTTCTACATCAACTCGCCGGGAGGGTCGGTCTCGGACGGACTGGCAATTTACGACACCATGCAGTTCATCAAGCCCAAGGTGTCCACTCTGTGCATCGGGCAGGCGGCAAGCATGGGGGCGCTGCTGCTGGCGGCGGGCGCCAAGGGCAAGCGCTTCTGTCTGCCCAATTCTCGGGTGATGATCCACCAGCCGATGGGTGGTTTCCAGGGGCAGGCCTCGGACATCGAGATCCACGCGCGGGAGATCCTTAACCGCAAGGAGAAACTCAACGAGATCATGGCCAAACACTGCGGCCAGGACATCAAGAACATCGAGCGCGACACCGACCGGGACAATTTTTTCAGCGCAGAGCAGGCGCTGGCCTACGGGATCGTGGACGAGGTGCTGTCGAAGCGGGCCGAAGGCGTCAAGTGACTGTCGTAGACCTGGAGACCATCTATGTCTGACAAAGTCGGCGGGGAAAAGCTGCTCTACTGCTCGTTCTGCGGCAAGAGCCAGCACGAGGTGCGCAAGCTCATCGCGGGGCCATCGGTTTTCATCTGCGACGAGTGCATCGAGCTGTGCAACGACATCATCCGCGAGGAGACGCAGGGCGAACACGGGTCGAAGGGCGCCAAGTCCGACCTGCCGGTGCCGAAGGATATCCGCGCGATCCTCGACCAGTACGTGATCGGCCAGGATCTCGCCAAGAAGATCCTGTCGGTGGCGGTCTACAACCACTACAAGCGGCTGAAGGCGATCGCCAAGAACGACGACGTCGAACTTGCCAAGTCGAACATCCTGCTGATCGGCCCGACCGGCTCGGGCAAGACGCTCCTCGCGCAGACGCTGGCGCGGCTGCTCAACGTGCCGTTCGTGATGGCGGACGCGACCACCCTGACCGAGGCGGGCTACGTCGGCGAGGACGTCGAGAACATCATCCAGAAGCTGCTGCAGAAGTGCGATTACGACATCGAGAAGGCGCAACGCGGCATCGTCTACATCGACGAAATCGACAAGATCTCGCGCAAGTCCGACAACCCCTCGATCACGCGCGACGTGTCGGGCGAAGGCGTGCAGCAGGCGCTGTTGAAGCTGATCGAAGGCACCATCGCCTCGGTGCCGCCGCAGGGCGGGCGCAAGCACCCCAACCAGGAATTCGTGCAGGTGGACACCACCAACATCCTGTTCATCTGCGGGGGCGCGTTCGACGGGCTCGAACGCATCATCCGCGCCCGCTCCGAGAAGGGCGGCATCGGCTTCGGCGCCGAGGTGAGCTCGCGCGACAACCGCAAGGACAACACCAAGGTGCTGCGCGACGTGCAACCCGAGGACCTCATCAAGTACGGCCTGATCCCCGAGTTCGTGGGCCGGCTGCCGGTGGTGGCGACTCTCGAGGAACTGGACGAGGCCGCGCTGATCCTGATCCTCACGCAGCCCAAGAACGCGCTGTTGAAGCAGTTCCAGAAGATGTTCGCCATGGAAGGCGTCGAGCTGGAGGTGCGCGAAGGGGCCCTCAAGGCGGTCGCCCGGCGCGCGCTCGAGCGCAAGACCGGCGCGCGCGGCCTGCGCTCCATCCTTGAGCACACGCTGCTCAACACCATGTTCGATCTGCCGTCGCTGGAGAACGTGGTCAAGGTGGTGGTGGACGAGAACACGATTACTGCCGATGCTTCGCCGCTGCTGATCTACTCGGATCAGCCGAACAAGGTCGCGGGCTCCGCCCACTAGGGTGGAAAGCCCCTACTTAGTGCACGGAAAACCGGCCGCAGGCCGGTTACGCGCTGCGGTCGCCGTAAAACCGGTATGGAATCAGGACGCTGACGCATTGCCCTTGAATTTTTTGCATTTTTCCCCCATCTTGACGTTATTAAACATAACCGGGTGAGACACGATGCCTGACGAGACTGCCGCAAACCTGCCGACGCAAATGCCGTTGCTGCCGCTGCGCGACGTGGTGGTGTTTCCCCACATGGTGATTCCGCTGTTCGTGGGGCGCCCGAAGTCGATCAAGGCGCTCGAGACCGCCATGGAATCGGGCAAGAGCATCGTGCTGGTCGCCCAGAAGTCGGCGGCCAAGGACGATCCCGCCCCCGAAGACCTCTACCGCATCGGCAGCATCGCCAACATCCTGCAGATGCTGAAGCTCCCCGACGGCACGGTGAAGGTGCTGGTCGAGGGCAGCCAGCGCGCGCGGCTGCACGAGATTACCGATGTCAAGACGCACTACGCCGTGACGGTCACGCCGGTTGCGCCCGATACCGCCACCGATCACGAGACCGAGGCGATGCGGCGCACGATGATCCAGCAGTTCGACCAGTACGTGAAATTGAACAAGAAGATCCCGCCCGAGATCCTGACGTCACTCGCCGGCATCGACGAGGCCGGGCGCCTGGGCGATACCATTGCCGCGCACCTGCCGCTCAAGCTCGAGCAGAAGCAGGAAGTGCTCGAGATGTTCAGCGTCAAGCAGCGCCTCGAGCACCTGTTGAAGCTGGTCGAGGGCGAGCTCGAGATCCTGCAGGTCGAGAAACGCATCCGCGGGCGTGTCAAGCGCCAGATGGAGAAGAGCCAGCGCGAGTATTACCTGAACGAGCAGGTGAAGGCGATCCAGAAAGAGCTGGGCGAGATGGACGAGGGCGCCGACATTGACGAGATCGAGAAGCGCATCAAGGCCGCGCACATGCCCAAGGACGCGCGCAAGAAGGCCGAAACCGAGTTCAAGAAGCTGAAGCTCATGAGCCCGATGTCGGCGGAAGCGACCGTCGTGCGCAATTACATCGAGGCGCTGGTGTCGCTGCCCTGGAAAAAGCGCAGCAAGATCAATACCGACCTCGCCGCGGCCGAGAAAGTGCTGAACGAGGACCACCACGGCCTGGAGAAGGTAAAGGAGCGCATCGTCGAGTACCTCGCGGTGCAGCTGCGCGTGGACAAGCTGAAGGCGCCCATCCTGTGCCTGGTCGGGGCCCCCGGCGTGGGCAAGACCTCGCTCGGGCAGTCAATCGCGAGGGCGACCAACCGCAAGTTCGTGCGCATGTCGCTCGGCGGCGTGCGGGACGAAGCCGAGATCCGCGGCCACCGGCGCACCTACATCGGCTCGATGCCGGGCAAGATCCTCCAGAACATGAACAAGGTGGGCGTTCGCAACCCCCTGTTCCTGCTCGACGAAGTGGACAAGATGGGGATGGACTTCCGGGGCGACCCCGCGAGCGCGCTGCTGGAAGTGCTCGATCCCGAGCAGAACCACACCTTCGTGGACCACTATATCGAAGTCGAGTACGACCTCTCCGACGTGATGTTCGTGTGCACGGCCAACACGCTCAACATCCCGCCGGCGCTGCTCGACCGCATGGAGGTGATCCGTCTCTCGGGCTATACCGAGGACGAGAAAGTCAACATTGCGTTGAAGCACCTGCTGCCCAAGCTCATGAAAAACCACGGGCTGAAGTCGGAGGAGCTTGCCATCTCCGAGAGCGCCGTGCGCGACATCATCCGCTACTACACGCGGGAGGCCGGCGTGCGGGCGCTCGAGCGCGAGCTGTCCAAGGTCTGCCGCAAGGTGGTCAAGACCCTGGTAAGCGAGGGCGCGGAGCGCAAGGTGTCGGTCAGCGCGCGCAATCTGGACAAGTACCTGGGGGTGCGCCGCTATACCTTCGGCATCGCCGAGAAGAAGAACCAGGTGGGGCAGGTCGTCGGGCTGGCGTGGACCGAGGTCGGCGGGGAGCTGCTCACCATCGAATCGGCGATCATGACCGGCAAGGGCAAGATGACCACCACCGGCAAGCTCGGTGAGGTCATGCAGGAATCGGTCCAGGCCGCGCTGTCGGTAGTGCGCGCCCGTTCACGGCGGCTGGGCATCCCGGCCGACTTCTACCAGAAGAACGACATTCACATTCACTTGCCCGAGGGCGCGACGCCCAAGGACGGCCCGAGCGCGGGTATCGGCATCTGCACCGCCATGGTGTCGGCGCTGACCGGTATCCCGGTGCGCGCGGACGTGGCGATGACCGGCGAGATCACGCTGCGCGGCGAAGTGTTGCCGATCGGCGGCTTGAAGGAAAAGCTGCTCGCGGCGCACCGTGGCGGCATCAAGACCGTGCTGATTCCCGAGGAAAACGTGAAGGACCTCGCGGAAATCCCGGATAACGTCAAGAACCGGCTCGAAATCCACCCGGTGCAGTGGATCGACACGGTGCTCGAGATGGCGCTCGAGCGCAAACCGCAGCCGCTGCCGGAAGAGGACGCCGCCGCGGCGCCGCTGCCGGTGGCACAGGTTCCGGCGCCGGCTGTCAAGCACTGACGGGCACTTCACTGGAAAAAAGGGCGGCGTGAGCCGCCCTTTTTTGTTGCCCGTCTTGTTTTAGGCGAGGAACATTCCGTAAGTCCCGCTGGCACATATCAATTTTATTTTCTGGTCGGCAGCATTGTCGTGATCGGACAAGTTTTTTTACAACGAGTTATCCGTCACGAGTCTCGAGTCGCTGGATTTTTCCTTGACACCGCCTTTTCGCACTTGCTATAAAGGGTCCGACACATTTCAGCGGCGTTCGCTATCGCACCTACCGGAAAAGTTTGTCAGCCCGGCCTCGTTCAAGCCCGAAGGTCCGGACAGCGGAGGGGATGCGTGCCCGTCACTGAATACGGTAATAGGGGAGAACCATGAACAAGGCCGACCTGGTCGAGGTAGTATCGAAATCCGCGGGCATTTCCAAGTCCGCCTCGGAGAAGGTGCTCGATGGAGCAATAGACGCGATCAAGGGGGCGTTGAAGAAGGGCCATTCCGTGACCTTGATGGGGTTCGGCACGTTCCGCGTGGGCAAGCGCGAGGCGCGCGCGGGCCGCAACCCGCGCACCGGCGAGGAAATCCGTATCAAGGCCGCCAGGGTGCCCAAGTTCAGCGCTGGTAAGGCATTGAAAGACGCGGTAAACTAACTTCCCGCAAGCTGTCCGGCAGCATCGGTATTGGGGTAGGCGCGGGGTTTCCGCACCTGCCCCGAATTGCTTCGGGGCGCCGCCGAATCGGTGTGCGCGTTGAGCGGCGGGGCGCCGTCCGTTCGAACGCGCGCACTTAAAGCGGCGCGTAAGCGTCCGTTTTAAGGGTGCTTAGCTCAGTTGGTAGAGCGTCGCCCTTACAAGGCGAATGTCGGGAGTTCGAGCCTCTCAGCACCCACCAGTAACGGCAATGATGAACGCGGAATGATGAATGCGGAATGAACATCGATAGGCTGGGTTTCGGTCATCATTCATCATTCATCATTCATCATTCCGTATTGAAATTGGAGTGGTAGTTCAGTTGGTTAGAATGCTGCCCTGTCACGGCAGAGGTCGCGGGTTCGAGTCCCGTCCACTCCGCCAGCTTTCGAAAAAGGCGAACCCGGTTCGCCTTTTTCTTTAGTGAACGGTGATCTGTGAACAGTGAACAGAAACCGCAGCTCGAGGCGTAATATGTGTTCTTTACCGTTCACCGTTCACCGTTTACTGTTTACCCATCGCGCACATGTTTGATTTCGTCGGCAAGCACAAAAAGCTGATCCAGATCGTCCTGTTCGTGATGTTCCTGCCGTTTGCCTTTTTCGGCATCGACAGCTATTTCCGCCAGGATGGGGGCGGACAGGTCGTGGCGCGGGTCGGCGACCACTCCATTTCCCAGGACGAGTTCAGCCGGGCCCTGCGCGAGCGGCAGGAGGCGATACAGCGCATGGTTCAGGGGCAGCGCCTCGACCCCGCGATGCTGGACAACCCCGAGCTGCGCTTCTCCGTGCTCGAGGGCCTGATCCAGCGCAAGCTGCTGCTGGACGCCGCGCTGCGCGGGGGCATGACGGTCAGCGACGAGCAGCTGCGGAGCATCATAGTCGAGCAGCAGGCGTTCCGCGACGAGACCGGGAAGTTCTCCTACGCGCGCTACGAGCAGTACCTCAAATCCGAAGGCAGGCTGCCGGCGATGTTCGAGGCGAGCCTGCGCCAGGACCTGATCCTGCAGCAGTTCTCGGACGGTTACGTCGGCAGCGGCTTTGCCCCGCGCACCGTCGTCGAGCGGCTGGCGAAGCTGTCCGCCCAGCAGCGCGAGGTCAGCCAGCACGTGATCCCTGCCGAGAGGTTCATGAGCCAGGTCAAGCTCGAGGCCGATGCCGCGAGGAAATACTACGACGCCAACGTGGCCGAGTTCCGCATCCCGGAACAGGTGCGGGTCGAGTACGTGACGCTGGCGGTCGACGCGCTGATGCAGCAGGTCCAGGTCGAGCCGGCCGAGGTGAAAAAAGCCTACGAAGGCGGGCGCAGACAGTACGAGGTCAAGGAAACGCGCCAGGCGAGCCATATCTTCATCAGCGTCGATGCCGGCGCCGGCGCGGAAGCGAAGCAGAAGGCGCAAGCGAAAGCCGATGAGATCCACAAGCAGCTGCAGAAAGCGCCTGGCAGTTTTGCCGAACTGGCGAAGAAACACTCGGAAGACCCCGGCTCGGCCGCCAGGGGCGGGGACCTGGGCACCATCGGACGCGGCGCGATGAAGGACGTCCCGGAGTTCGAGGACGCGCTGTTCAAACTGAAGCCGGGTGAAATTTCCGCTCCCGTCGCGTCCAAGCTGGGTGTCCACATCATCCGGCTGACCGCGCTTCAGGCCGCCAAGATCAAGCCCTTCGAGGAGGCGCGCGCCGAGATCGAGCGGGAGCTCAGGAAGCAGCTGGCGGGGAAACGGTTTGCCGAGCTGGCGGACAGCTTGAACAACGTGGTCTACGAACAGTCGGAAAGTCTCAAGCCGGCCGCGGACCTGCTCAAGACGCAGCCGCGGGCCAGCGGCTGGATCAGCCGCACCGGCGTTGCCACGGAACCGCCGCTCAATAATTCCCGGCTGCTGTCCGCGATCTTTTCCGACGAGGTGTTGAGGAGCAAGCGCAATTCCGAGGTGATCGAGGCCGCGCCAGGCACGCTGGTGGCGGCGCGCCTGCTCGAATACAAGCCGGAGAGCGTGCGGCTGTTCGAGGAAGTGCGCGCGGGGCTGGAGAAGTTGCTGGTGTCCCGGGCCGCGGCGCGGCTTGCAGTGCAAGAAGGGCAGCGACTGTTGGGCGAGTTGAAGGAAGGCAAGGGCGACAAGCCTGCATGGGGCGCGCCGCAGCTCGCCAGCCGCTCGGACCTGAAGGGCCTGCCCGAGCCCGTGGTGCGGCAGGCGTTCCGCGCCGATGCGTCCAGGTTACCCGCTTATGCCGGACTCGAGAACCCGGACGGCGCCTACGTCCTCGTGCGCGTCAGCCGCGTGCTTGACGCCGAGAGCATCCCCCCGCAAAGGGCGGCTGAAATCACGGACGGCCTGCGCCAGGTGCTGGGTCAGGAGGCGATGGCCGCCTTGATGGCGGAGCTCAGGCGCAAGGGCGGGGTGACGATCAACAAGGAGTACCTGCAAAAGAAGGAGGATGTGGCTCCGCCTCCCGCATCCACCAAGTCCGACCGGCCTGCTCCTCCGCGACGCGGTGGACTTTGACGCTATGCGGTACGACGCGATAGTGCGTCACACCGCTTAGAGCGCCTAGCATAATGAAACGCGCGTGTGTTTCACTATGTTAGGCGCTCTTAGTGTCACGAATCTGCGCGCATTCCCCCGACGACGGTATTGAACCCCGCATCGACATAGGTGATCTCGCCGGTAACGCCGGCGGCGAGGTCGCTCATCAGGAACGCCGCTACGTTGCCCACGTCGTCCGTCGTCACGTTGCGCCGCAGCGGCGAGTTGTCTGCCACGAACTTGAGGATCTTGCCGAAGCCGCTGATGCCGGCGGCAGCGAGCGTCTTGATCGGCCCGGCCGAGATGGCGTTCACGCGTATGCCCCTGGGTCCCAGGTTCTGCGCCAGGTAGCGCACCGTTGCCTCCAGGCTCGCTTTCGCCACGCCCATCACGTTGTAGTTGGGAATCGCGCGCACCGCGCCCAGGTAGGTGAGCGTCAGCAGCGCCGCCTTGCGGCCTTCCATGAGCGGCAGTCCGGCCTTGGCGAGGGCCGCGAAGCTGTAGGCGCTGACGTCGTGCGCAACGTGGAATGCTTCGCGCGTAAGCGCGTCCAGGAACTCGCCCTTCAGCGCCTCGCGTGGCGCGAACGCAATTGAATGCACGATGCCGTCGAGGCCGTTCCACTGCTTGCCGAGTTCCGAGAACAGCGCGGAGATCTCGCCGTCGCTTGCGACATCGCAGGGCAGCACCGGCACGCTGCCGAACTCCTGCGCCAGCTCTTCCACTCGGCCGCGCAGGTCGGCGTGCTGGTAAGTGAAGGCGAGCGTCGCGCCCTCTCGCGCGAGCGCGCTGGCGATGCCATAGGCGATCGAGCGGCTGGACAACAGCCCGGTGACGAGGATTTTGCGGTCCTGAAGGAATCCCATGGGTTCCTGATTATTCTTAGGGTGGGGGATCGTTTCCGCGCCATTATAACCACAAGCGTGACGTGATAAAGCGTGACGTGATAAGGCGTGACGTGATGCTGCGTGACGTGGTAAGGCGTGTCTAATCAACAACCAAACAACGGACACGAATCATCATGTCACGGTTCACCATGTCACGCAGTACCATGTCACGGTTCACCATGTCACGCCTTTGATATGATTTAATGATGCCGGCCCCCATCCTACGCGCAGCGCTCGCGGCTCTCGCGCTGCTGGCCGGCTGCAGCGGCTCTCCCTGGAACGATCCCTATCCGGCCTCGGAAGACGGAGCTAACATCCTGTATTCCTCGTTCTCCGAGCGCCCCAAGCACCTCGACCCGGTCCAGTCCTACAGTTCCAACGAGATCACCTTCACGGCGCAGATCTACGAGCCGCCGCTGCAATATCACTACCTCAAGCGTCCCTACACGCTCATCCCTCTCACCGCCGACGCCGTCCCCGAGCCGCAGTATTTCGACGCCAAAGGCCGGCGCCTGCCGGCCAGCGCGCCGCAACGCGAGGTCGCCCATACGGTCTATGAGGTTCGCATCAAGCGCGGCATCCTCTATCAGCCGCATCCGGCATTCGCGCGGGGGACCGACGGCAAGCCGCTCTACCAGGACATCATGCGCGAGACGCTGAGCGACAAGTACCAGCTCGGCGATTTCAAGGAAACCGGGACGCGCGAGCTCAATGCGCGCGACTTCGAGTATCAGATCAAGCGGCTGGCGCATCCGCGGCTGCACTCGCCCATCCTGGGGCTCATGAACGATTACATCGCGGGCCTGAAGGAATACGCCGAAGCGCTGAAGCGCGCCAACGAGGAACTAACCGCCAGGGCGGGCAACAACGCCTGGCTCGATCTAAGCCGCTACCCACTCGCCGGCGTCGAGGTGATAGACGACTACACCTATCGAGTCAAGCTCAAGGGCCAGTATCCGCAATTCCTGTACTGGCTCGCGATGCCATTCTTCGCGCCCGTACCTCTGGAAGTCGACCGTTTCTTCGCGCAGCCCGGGATGGCGGAAAAAAACCTCACGCTCGATTGGTACCCGGTGGGCACCGGTCCCTACATGCTCACGCAGAACGACCCCAACCGCGTCATGGTGCTGGAACGCAATCCCAATTTCCGCGGCGAGACCTATCCCACCGAAGGCGAGCCCGGGGACGCTGCGGCGGGGCTGCTGAAGGACGCCGGCAAGAGGCTTCCGTTCATAGACAAAGCGGTCTTCAGCCTCGAAAAAGAGAGCATCCCGTACTGGAACAAGTTCCTGCAAGGCTATTACGACGGATCGGGCATCGCTTCGGACACGTTTGACCAGGCGGTCCAGATGTCGAGCCAGGGCGAAGCGGTCGTGACCGACTCCATGCACGAGCAGGGAATACGCCTCTCCACGTCCGTTGCGGTCTCGACCTTCTACATGGGATTCAACATGCTCGACGCCGTCGTGGGCGGCGGACCGGATGAAAGAAGCCGCGAGCGCGCGCGCAAGCTGCGGCAGGCGATCTCCATCGCCGTCGACTACGAAGAGTTCGTCTCGATATTTCGCAACGGCCGCGGCATCTCCGCGCAGGGTCCGATCGCGCCCGGCATCTTCGGCTATCGCGACGGCAAGGAAGGCATCAATCCGGTGGTCTACGACTGGGACGGCAGGGCGCCGGTACGGAAGTCCATCGAAGCAGCGAAAAAGCTGCTCGCCGAGGCCGGCTACCCGAACGGGCTCGACGCCAGGACCGGGGCGCCGCTGGTGCTCAACTTCGACGTGACTGCGCGCAGCGTCGATGCCAAATCCCAGCTCGACTGGATGCGCCGGCAGTTCGAGAAGATCAGCATCCAGCTGGTCGTTCGCGACACCGATTACAACCGCTTCCAGGACAAGATCCGCAAGGGCAACGCGCAGATCTTCGAGTGGGGCTGGCACGCCGACTATCCCGACCCCGAGAATTTCCTGTTCCTGCTCCACGGCCCCCAGGGCAAGGTGAAGAACCAGGGTGAGAACGCCGGGAATTACGAGAATCCGGAGTTTGACCGCCTGTTCGAGCAGATGAAAAACATGCCGAACTCTCCGGAGCGGCAGGCGATCATCGACAAGATGATCACCATCCTGCGGCACGACGCGCCCTGGCTGTGGGGGTTCCACCCCAAGGACTACGCGCTGTACCACGCCTGGTTCGGCAACCTCAAGCCCAACAAGATCTCGTACAACAACGTCAAGTATCAGCGCATCGATGCCGTGCAGCGCGCCCAGAAGCGCCGGGAGTGGAACTTTCAGGTGCTGTGGCCGCTGGGACTTCTGGTCGCGCTCCTCGTTGCGTTCACCGCGCCGGCCGTCGTCGCCTATCTCCGGCGCGAGCGTGCGGCCGCAAGCCCTGATAAAGCGTGACATGGTGAATCGTGACATGGTGATGCGTGACATGATGGAGCGTGACATGGTGAGGCGTGGTAGTTTGGTTCCTCGACTACGCCCTATCACGTCACGCAGTATCACGTCACGCCCTATCACGTCACGCAGTATCACGTCACGCCTTATCACGTCACGCTTCACCAGATGATTGCCTACATCGTCCGGCGTGTGCTCTACGCGATCCCGATCCTGATCGGGGTCAACATCTTCACCTTTCTGCTGTTTTTCACGGTGAACACGCCAGACGACATGGCGCGCATGCACCTGGGGTTGAAGCGCGTGACGCCGGAGGCGATCGTCAAGTGGAAGCAGGAACGCGGCTACGACAAGCCGGTCGTGTTCAACGACGCGGCGCCCGGCCTCGCCGGAAAATTCACGAAAACCATATTCTTCGAGAAATCGCTGCGCATGTTCGTGTTCGACTTCGGCGCGGCGGATGACGGGCGCGACATCATGCGCGAGATCAAGACGCGAATGTGGCCCAGCCTGGCCGTGGCGCTGCCGGTGTTCCTCGTGGGGTTGCTGGTGTACATCACGTTCGCGCTCGTCGTCGCTTTCTTTCGCGCGACCTACATCGATTTCTGGGGCGTGGTGATCTGTGTTGCAATGATGTCGATCTCCACCATGTTTTATATCATCGGCGGGCAGTACCTGGTGAGCAAGCTCTGGCACCTCGTGCCGATATCGGGGTTTCAGGGAGGATTTGACGCCGCGAAATTCCTGGTGCTGCCGGTCGCGATCGGCGTGGTCGGCGGGCTCGGCGGCGCGACGCGGCTATACCGCACGTTCTTCCTGGAGGAAATCTCCAAGGACTACGTGCGCACGGCGCGCGCGAAGGGGCTCTCCGAGGGCACCGTGCTGTTCCGGCACGTACTGCAGAACGCCATGATCCCGATCCTGACCGGCGCGGTCGTGGCGATACCGCTCCTGTTCATGGGCAGCCTCATAACGGAGTCGTTCTTTGGCATACCCGGACTCGGGAGCTACACCATAGACGCCATCCGCTCGCAGGACTTCGGTGTAGTGCGCTCCATGGTGTTCATCGGCTCGGCTCTCTACATCGTCGGACTGCTGCTGACCGATGTCTCGTACACCCTGGTCGATCCGCGCGTGAGGTTCGAGTGATGCCATTCATGCCCGTAATGCTCCAGACCGACTGGCTGGTGTGGCTGCTGGTCGCCGCGGTAATCGGCTTCGCGTTCTACGTGCGGCGGCACGAGCACCTGGTCGAGCCGTGGCGCCGGGTTACGCACAGCAAAAGTGGCATGGTGAGTCTGGTGGTGCTGGCGATGTTCGTGATCGTCGGGCTGCTGGACTCGTTGCATTTCAGGCCGCGATTGACGGGGCAACCGCCAGGCGCCAAGGCGGCGTACGCCGTGGACGTGCTGAGCTTGCTGGACGTGCTGTGCGAGCCGCTACGCCAGCGCAGGGAGAAGACTTACTCGTCACCGCTCGCCACCGAGCTGTTTGCCAAGGAAACCATGGAACTTCCTGACGGGCGGCAGGTGCGCGAGTACCCGCGCTTGAAGTTCGGGGGCGCGCATCTCAAGGACCCGCAGGCGGATTTCGGGCCGGACCTGGTGCGGCGCGGCGCGGCGGGTGTCGCCGGAGGCGTTGTGTCCTGGATCGTGCTCGCGACACTGATCGGCGCGCTGATCGCGCACCGGCGCGCCCTGGGCATCAAAGAAGCCTGGCGCCGGATCTGGCGGGGCGAAATGGCGGTGCCATGGCACGCGATCCTGCTGACGCTGCTGCTGATTCTGATTGCCGGTGGACTGACCGCCGCCCTCAGCACTAAGTACCATCTATTCGGCACCGACAAGGTCGGGCAGGACGTCTTCTACCAGGCGTTGAAGAGCATCCGCACCGGGCTCGTGATCGGCACCCTGACGACGCTGGTGATGCTCCCCTTTGCCATCGGGCTCGGAATCATGGCGGGCTATTTCGGCGGCCTGATTGACGATGTCATTCAGTACGTCTACACGACGCTCAATTCGATCCCCGGCGTGCTGCTGATTGCGGCGGCAGTGCTGATGACGCAGGTCTATATCGATACCCATCCCGAGCTGTTCGCCACTTCGGCGGAACGCGCCGACCTGAGACTGTTGTGCCTGTGCGTCATCCTCGGGGTGACGACCTGGACCGGACTGTGCCGGCTCCTGCGTGGAGAGACACTGAAGCTGAAGGGGCTGGAATACATCCAGGCGGCGCACGCTCTGGGTGTAAGCAGTGTCGGCGTCATCACGCGCCATATCCTTCCCAACGTCACGCATATCGTGCTGATCTCGGTAGTGATGGAGTTCAGCGGACTCGTGCTGGCCGAGGCGGTGCTGTCCTACGTCGGCGTTGGCGTGGACCCCTCGACCATCAGCTTCGGTACCATGATCAACAGCGCGCGCCTTGAGATGGCGCGCGAGCCCATGGTGTGGTGGTCGCTCGCGGCGGCGTTCTGCTTCATGCTGCTCATGGTGCTTTCTGCGAACTTATTCGCGGATGCCGTGCGCGATGCCTTCGATCCGCGAATAAGAGCGGCGCGGCCGTTTCGCCTCGCCGTTTCGCAGAAAGCGTGACATGGTGGAGCGTGACGTGGTGGAGCGTGACATGATGAATCGTGACATGGTGAAGCGTGGCTTGTGCCAGATTGCCGTGTGCGCCGCATCACGTCACGCTGTATCACGTCACGCCGTTTCATGTCACGCAGTATCACGTCACGCTTTTAAGGATTGAATGAGCGACTCCCGTCCCTTGCTACGCGTCCGCGATCTTAGAACGTGGCTTGCCACGGGCGACGCCGTCGTACGCGCCGTGGACGGGGTGTCCTTCGACGTTCACCGCGGTGAAACCTTCGCGCTGCTCGGCGAGTCCGGCTGCGGCAAGTCCATGACCGCGCTGTCGATCATGCGGCTGCTGCCGGACGCCGGTAGCGTCGTCGGCGGCAGCGTCGAGTTCGACGGCCGCGACCTCATGCGGCTGCCCGAGTCCGGGATGAGGGACGTGCGCGGGCGGCGCGTCGGGATGATTTTCCAGGAGCCCGCGCTGTCGCTGAACCCGGTAATGACCGCGGGCGGGCAGATCGCGGAGGCTCTCGAGCGACATACGAATCTGGAGGGGGCCACGCTCGAGGCGCGGGTGCTGGAGCTGCTCGACGCGGTGCGCATCCCCGAAGCAGCGCGCCGGCGGCACGAATATCCGTTTCAGCTCTCCGGCGGCATGAAGCAACGGGTCATGATCGCGATGGCGCTGGCGTGCGGCCCGGAGCTGCTGATCGCGGACGAGCCGACCACGGCGCTCGACGTCACCATCCAGGCGCAGGTGCTGGACGTGCTGCGCGAGCTACAGAAGGCGCGCGGCATGGCGCTCATGCTGATTACCCACGATCTCGGCGTGGTGGCGGA
>CAZCGD010000568.1:0-2148 GCA_964498105.1 uncultured Streptomycetaceae bacterium | reverse complement strand
GTACAACGCCCGGCACTCCCTTTCGGATGACAGCGCAGCTGCCAGTAGCCTGCATCTATTGGACGTCGCTGAGCCCTCCATGTCCAACGACCATAAGCGTATGACCCGAGGCGGAAATCCCAAGCCGTAGTATCGACCAGGTTCAATTGATCAAGTCTTGGGGTTGATCTTATTGCAATCTGCCTTCTTGGCGTGCTCGGCGGTCTTGGCGGTTCGATTATAGTCCTTGCTTTTCTTGGCGCCTTGGCGTCTTGGCGGTTCAATTCCTGTTCTTGTTCTTCCTCTGTGTCCCCTGTGTCCTCTGTGTCCTTTGCGGTTCAAGATTTTCTGTCGTCGTCAACCGACGCGCATGCCGCCGCGTTGAGCAAGCACACGGGCCAACCGGCCCGATGACCAACAACGTGGAGGAAAGAGCCATGGAAAAGGAACAGACACTGCGGATCCTGAACGCACTGGCGAACGGCGTTCACCCGGCGACCGGGGAAAAGTTTGCCGCCGACGGACCGTACCAGCATCCCGATACGGTGCGGGCGCTGTTCGCCGCGATGCGCGCGGTGGAGGGAGGCGCAGCGGCGGCCGCGCCTGCGCCCGCGCCGGCCAGCGAGCGGCGGCCGGCCATGCCGCAGTCGGGCGCGGGTTCGCGCTGGAGCCCCGAGGAAGATCAGCGACTTGCGAGCGCGTTCGACACCGGCAGGACGACTGACGAGATCGCGCGCGCCCACAATCGCAGCCGCGCCGCGATCGAAGCCCGGCTGGTGCGGCTCGGCAAGATGGATGCTTCGGCGGTCACCACGCCGCTGCGCTATCCGCCGAAGCCCGCGGGCCAGCAGTCGCGACCGGGCACGTGAGCGCCAAGAGCAATGAAACCGCCGATGAACGCCGATGAACGCCGATGAGATTTGGTGCAAGAAACCAGTAGACAGGATGAGTGCGGTTGAAATGACTTCTCGATTCAGGAGCTTTGATTTTGAGAATCCTGTAAATCCTGTCTAGTTTTCCTGGATTTCATCGGCGTGAATCGGCGTTCATCGGCGGCTAATCTTTAACCGCCTGTTAGCGCGCGCGCGAGCAGCGACACGCCAATCAGCAGCAGCAGGCCGGCTACGACCCGCAGCAGCGCGGCGCGCGAGATGCGCGCCTGGAGACGGTTGCCAAGCCACAGGCCGGCGAGCGCGAATGGCAGCAGCATGGCGAAGCCCACGAGCCGGTCGGCGAGCATGAGGCCGCCCGCGGTGAACACCAGCGCGCGGATCGAGACCGAGAAGATCACCATGTTGGACAGCGTCGCGCGCAGCGACAGCTTGTCGCGCATGCGGTGCGTGAGGTAGATCGCGTACGGCGGCGCGCCGACGCCGAACAGTGTCCCGAACGCGCCGCCCACGAAACCGGCAACCGGCGCCCAGGCCTGGCTCACGACCCGCGCCGCCTCGCCCTGCCGCAGCGAGTAGATGGCGTAGGCGACGAGGAACGCGCCGATGCCCGCGATCGTCGCCTGCTGCGGCAGCGCTACGAGCAGCGTCACCCCGGCGACCGCGCCGGCCAGCGAAAACGGCACCATCCACGCGAGTTCGGACTTGTCCGCCTCGCGCGAGAAGCGCGCGCCCAGCGACAGCGCCGCCGAGACGTCGAGCAGCACGCACATCGGCAGCACGTAATCGAGCGGCAGGAAGTGCGACAGGATCGGCACCGTGAACAGCGCGGCGCCGAAGGCCGAGATGCCGAAGATCACGTACGCGCCGAACACCACCACCGCGGCGATGGCATAAGTCGTGAGGTCGAACGGGATTGTCATGTGCAAAGAAAAAGGCGCCGGCCTTACACCGACGCCCTATCTCTTATCCGGCGCAACGCGTCCGAGATCAGACGATGTTGAGGTGCTCGATTCCCGTCGTCAGATCCCGGTCCTTGGCTTCCTTGCCCTGGAGCTTGATCATCAGCCGCAGCTCGTTGACCGAGTCGGCGTTGCGCAGCGCGTCTTCGTAAGAGATCGAGCCGTTTTCGTAGAGTTCGAACAGGTGCTGGTCGAAAGTCTGCATGCCGAGCTCGCGCGATTTTTTCATGATCTCCTTGATCTCGTGCACCTCGCCCTTGAAGATCAGGTCCTGGATGAGCGGGGAGTTCAGCATGATCTCGACCGCCGCCGCCCGC
>CAZCGD010000567.1:0-4030 GCA_964498105.1 uncultured Streptomycetaceae bacterium | reverse complement strand
ATCGAGAGTTACGACGAGGCGGCAAGAAGAGCGGTGCGCGTCGAGAACTTTCCGGTGATGTCCATAGCAGACATCATTGCGAGCAAACGTGCGGCCGGCAGGAAAAGGGATCTCGTGGAACTCGATCTGCTCGAGGAGTTCCGGAAGGCGTACGAGGCCTCCAAACCCGAAAATCCTGGATAAACCGCGCTGTCCATAGGATTTTGTCCAGTCCAGGCACGACAAAATCCGTCCGCCTGCATCCATCTCTCATCACTGCGGCGGGATGCCAGCGTCTTTGACGACCTTCGCCCACTTGATCGTCTCGGACTTGATGAGCGCCGCGAGCTGCTGGGGAGTGGAAGGTGAGGCATCGACGCCTTGCTGTTGCAGGCGCTGCTGCAGATCCGGCATGTTCAATGCTTTGACCATGTCGGCATTGATCTTGCTGATGATAGTCTTTGGCACGGCTGAGGGAGCGCATACCCCGTACCACACGGTAACCTCGAACCCCGGTACGCCCGATTCGTGAATCGTCGGCACGTCGGGCGCGTGCATGCTGCGCTTCAACGTCGTCACGCCCAAGGCCCGTACCTTGCCGGCTTTTATGTTCTCGAAACTAGAAGGCAGATTGGTTACCATCACCGACACACGCCCGCCAAGCAGATCGGCCATGGCCAGCACAACACCCTTGTATGGCACATGCACGATGTTGGTCCCAGTCATCGTCTTGAACAGCTCCATCGACAAGTGCGGCGATGCGCCAACGCCCGCGGAAGCGTAGTCAATTTTGCCGGGGTTTGCTTTGGCGTACGCAATAAACTCCAGGACCGAACTTGCCGGAACTGATGGATGCACGACCAGCACGTTGGGCGTGGTTCCGATCAGGGAGATAGGAGAAAAATCCCTGATATGAACGTAGGGAAGGTTTCTGTACAGCGCTGGCGCGATCGTATCCGTAATCGCGCACCCCACTAGCGTGTACCCATTAGGATTTGCTTTTGCAGCGATCGCCGGACCGATGGTATTGCCGGCGCCGGGGCGGTTCTCCACTACCAGTTGCTGACCCCAGATCTCGCTCAGCTTGGCCCCAACGGTTCGCACGAGGAGGTCGGTAGCGCCACCAGATGCTTGTCCCATGATCAACCGCACCGGCTTGTTTGGATAAGCCTGCGAGTGCGCTGTGCCCATCGGAACCAGCGCCCATGCGACACCAAGAGCGAGCACGACGGTTTTCATGATCGTTCCCCCTAAGGCAAACTCGACTGAGTCCGCTATGTGGAAGAGGCTACGCCTACCTAGCACCAATGGCAATTGGATACAGCGGACACCTTGTGTGGCGCCTCTGGGCCGGCAACCCTTAAGCAGTTCCATGCTATAAAAGCCGCAACATGACAGACCAGACTTTCGGGGCGTACGACATCGCCGACCTGCGTGAGTTGGCGCAGCGCAGGCTGCCGAAGGGCGTGTTCGAATTCTTCGACCGCGGCAACGGCGATGAAGTGGCGCTGGTTGAGAACCGCGCGGCGTTCGAGCGCATCAAGCTGGAGCCTCATGCGCTGGTGGACACCTCGCATCGCAGCCAGGAAGTCACGCTGTTCGGGAAACGGCACAAGATGCCGATCGCGGTCGCGCCCACCGGCTCCGCCGGCCTGGCGTGGTATCACGGGGAGGTTGCCTTGGCGCGCGCCGCGGCGGCGGCCGGCATCCCCTTCGCGCTGGCGACCGGTTCCATGACGGCGCTGGAGAAAGTGGCGGAGGCGGCGGGCGGCACGCTGTGGTTCCAGGTTTATATGTGGCCCGACCGCGCTGCTTCGCACAAGCTTGTCGAGCGCGCGAAGGCCGCTGGCTACCAGGCGCTGCTCGTCACGGTGGATACGCCAGTCCCGCCCGGCCGCGAATACAATCTGAAGAACGGTATGACCGTGCCATTCCGGTTCACCCGGCGCAACGTGACCGACGTGCTGCTGCACCCGCGCTGGCTTACCGGCGTGCTCCTGCGCTATCTGCTGACCACCGGCATGCCGCGCTATGAGAACTACCCGACCGAGATGAAGCAGAGAATCACGGCGCTGCCGATGGGACGTTCCATGGCGGTGACCGATGCGCTGACCTGGGAAGATCTGCGCGCGCTGCGCCAGATCTGGCCGCACACGCTGATGGTGAAGGGCATCCTGCGGGCGCGGGACGCGGTGCTGGCAGCGGATTGCGGCGCCGATGCGGTCATCGTATCCAACCATGGCGGCCGCGCTGTTGACAGCACGCGAGCGCCGATCGCAGTGCTGCCGGAAGTGGTGGATGCGGTGGCCAGGCGCATCACCGTGCTGGTGGACAGCGGATTCCGGCGCGGGGCGGACGTGGTAAAGGCGCTGGCGCTGGGCGCCAAAGCGGTGCTGGTCGGGCGGGCGCCGCTCTACGGCGCCGCGGTCGCCGGCGAGGCGGGCGCGGCGCGGGCAATCGAGATCTACCGGGACGAGATCGACCGCCTGCTGGCCTTGATCGGGTGCCCGGGCGTCGCGCACCTCGGCCGGGATTACCTCGCTGCGGGGATGGACGTTGGCGCGTGACACAAGAAAGATCCTGGCCACGGAAACACACGGAAACACACGGACGAACACGGAACATTCAAGATAACAAACGGCAAATCAAATTCTGTAAGTTCCGAACCGCTTTCTTGTTTCTATTTCCGTGTGTTTCCGTGCGTTTCCGTGGCTAAAATAGATGTTCTTCGTTGAAAGGAGCAGCAGATGCACGGATCGCTGGAGCACCTGAAGATCGAGATCGACCTGCTCGCCCCCCCGGGGGAACGCATCGTGGGCAAGAACCCGCCGCTCGACATCATCGCGCGAGACATCATCTTCGGTGAAGGTCCGGTCTGGGACGCTCGCGGCAAGCAGCTCTACTTCACCGACATCATCGGCGACACGATCTGGAAGTGGAAGCCGGCTACGGGGCTGGAGATCGTCATGCGCCCGTCGGTCAAGGCGAACGGCCTCGCGCTCGATCTCGAGAACCGGGTGCTCGTTGCCGGATGGGGCGGGCGCACCGTGTTCCGCTTCGAGAAGGACGGCTCGATCAAGACGCTCGCCGACCGCTGGGAGGGCAAGAAGCTCTCCAGCCCGAACGACATAGTCGTGAAATCGGACGGCTCGATCTGGTTCACCGACCCGCCGGGCGGCCTCTTCAACGTCGGCATGGTGGGCGTGGACCTGCAGCGTTACGTCGAGACCCAGCCGGTCTATCGCATCGGGACCGACGGCAAGATGACGATCATCACGGAGGACAACGTTTATCCGAACGGCCTGTGCTTCTCGCCCGACGAGAAGCTGCTGTACGTGAACTGCAGCCGCGAGCGCGTGATCCGCGTCTATGACGTGAAATCCGACGGCACGGTCGGCAAGGCGCGAATGTTCCACCAGTACACCGGCCCCGAGCGCGGCGTGCCCGACGGCATCAAGTGCGATGTCGAGGGCAACGTCTACTGCACGGCGCCCGGCGGCATCTTCGTCCACGACACCTCGGGCAAAGTGCTCGCCCGCATTAAGACGCCGGGGCACCACGCCACCAACATCGCGTGGGGCGACGATGACTGGCGTTCGCTCTACATCACCATGATTGGATCGGTCGTGCGCACCCGGCTGAATGTCGCTGGCGTGCCGTCCCGTTAGAAGAGCATTGGAACCGCCGATGAACGCCGATGAACGCCGATGAGATCGAGACCCCAAAACTCGACACAAAGGTTCGCGAAAAGGTGCAACGTGTTTTCTCATATTGAGCCAGGAATCCGTTTGCGCTTTTGCGTCGAGCGATTTGATTTTCGATCGGCGTCTATCGGCGTTCATCGGCGGCGTGATAATTGTTTTTCACTTCCAAGATAGGTTAAGACATGGCCTGGGAATTCGAGAAAGTAGCCGGACCGTACAAGGGCCGCACCGGCGGCCTGGCGTGGGACGGCAAGAGCATGCTGTTCAGCGCGGTGGCGGAGGAGTGCATCTACCGTTACGACCCGGCGAGCGGCAAGGCGGATGTGTTCCGCAAGTACACCGGCCGC
>CAZCGD010000566.1:0-43076 GCA_964498105.1 uncultured Streptomycetaceae bacterium | reverse complement strand
GCACGTGGGTGCAATCGAGAATTTTCACTCCTTCAAACGGTCGCATGTCCATCCCTCCTTTAATCCACCCGCACGTTGGCGTCCCTGATCACCTTCGCCCATTTCACGAGTTCGCTCTTGATGTAGCGCGCCAGCTCCTCGGGCGGGCTGCCGATCGGCTCTATGGTGTTGTTCACCAGCAGGTTGCGGTAGTCGGGCTGCTTCAGCACGCGCGCGATCTCGCCGTTCAGCCGCATCACGATCTCGCGCGGCGTTCCGGCCGGCGCGAGCACGCCATACCACACGCCCGCGTCGAAACCCGGCACGCCGGCCTCTGCGACGGTCGGCAGATCGGGCAGCGAGGCAGGACGTTTCGCGATGCTCGAGGCCAGCGCGCGAATGCGGCCGCTTTGCACGTGCGGCCACGAGGCCAGCTGGGTCGAGAACAGGACCTGCACCTGCCCCGCGATCAGGTCCATCAGCGCCGGGCCACCTCCCTTGTACGGCACGTGCAGCATCCTGATGCCGGCCATGCTGTTCAGCAATTCGGCCGCGAGATGGCCGCCGCTGCCGTTTCCGGAGGAGGAATAAGCGATCTGCCCGGGCCGCGACCTGGCGAACGCGATGAGTTCCTTGACCGATTTTACGGGGAGCGAGGGATGGACAACCAGGATGTAGCCCCCCGCACCGAGCAGCGTGATCGGCGCGAAATCCTTGAGCGGGTCGTAGGGCATCTTCTGGTAGAGGCCGGGATTGACGGCCAGTTGTGCCGTCAGCGCGAATACCAGCGTATAGCCGTCGGGCGCGGCGCGCGCCGCGTATTCCATGCCGATATTGCCGTTGGCGCCGCCGCGGTTCTCGACGATTACCTGCTGGCCCAGGCCCTCGCCCATCTTCTGCGCGAGCGGCCGGCCGATCGTGTCTGAGCCGCCGCCCGGAGGGTATGGCAGGACCAACCGCACCGGCTTGAAGGGATAGCTCTGGGCCAGTCCCGCGGGCGCCGCTCCCAGCATGGCCACCGCAACGATCGAGCGCGCTAACGACCTGAAAACGCTGCCCAGCGACATGACGGCCTCCCCGTGGCCGGATTCTATCAGCAGGGCGAGCGGGCAACCCCCACTTTACCTGCCGTACCCTGTGTGTATGATGGGAGCGCCCGCAATGACGACGGGCGGGATCAGCTCAACCTGCGGAGGAGAATAACGATGAACGCTTTCCTGAAGAGATTTTTCCGGTCTACTGCGGTCAGGGCGCTTGCGTCCGTCGCGCTCGGATTGGCAGGCGCGTACGCCCTCGCCCAGCAGCTGGTCGGCCCGCAGACCAATCCACCCAGCGCCAAGGAGGTCGAGCAACGCAAGTCGAAGGGCGGCTATTTCCCCGAGCGGATGAAGAACCCGAACCTGTCGGGGCACGCCGGCAAGATGACGGTGACCCCGCTCTCCGAAATTCCCGTCGACAAGATCAAGGTGCCGAAGGGCTTCCACGTCGAGGTGTGGGCGCATGGCATGCCGGGCGTACGCATGATGACGCGCGGCAGCAAGGGCACGGTCTGGGCCGGCACGCGTATCATCGGGCGCGTCTATGAGATCAAGGACCAGGGTGGGAGCCGCACGCACCGCATCCTCGCCGAGAAGCTGGTCCAGCCCAACGGCGTCGCGTTCCAGGGCGGCAATCTCTACGTGATGGCGATCAACCGCGTCTTCCGCTACGACGGCATCGAGGACAACCCCAACGTGAAGCCGGTGGAGCTCACCGAGGCGTTCAAGCTGCCGCCCGATGTCCATCACAACTGGAAGTTCATCGCTTTCGGTCCCGACAGCAGGCTCTATGTCCAGGTCGGCGCGCCGTGCAACATCTGCGAGCCGAGCGACCAGCACGCGCAGATCCGGCGTTACGTTGCGGACGGCTCGAACATGGAAGTGATCGCGCGAGGAGTGAGAAACACGGTCGGCTTCGACTTCCATCCGCAGACCGGCGAGCTGTGGTTCACCGACAACGGGCGTGACTGGCAAACCGAGAATGGACCCGATGACGAGTTGAACCGCGTCTCGAAAATGGGACAATTCTTCGGCTTCCCCTACTGCCACGCGAACGGCATCCCCGACATGGACTTCAAGAAGAAGGATCCATGCAAAGACGTGACCATGCCGGTAGCGCTGATGGGGCCGCACGCCGCGGCGCTCGGCATGCGCTTCTACACGGGCGACATGTTCCCGAAAGAATACAAGAATTCGATCTTCGTCGCGCGGCACGGCTCTTGGAACCGCAGCCAGCTCTTCGGCTTCGACGTCGCGAACGTAAGGGCAAACGCCGACGGCAAGAACGCGAAGGTGACGCCGTTCATGACGGGCTTCATGGACGGGAAGGAGAACAAGTTCTGGGGCCGTCCAGCCGATGTCATGCAGCTGCCCGACGGGTCGCTGCTGGTCGCGGACGACCAGATGGGCGCTATCTACCGGGTGACTTACAAGAAGTAGTTACGGAGGCCCGACGCGGCGCGGCGGAGTTGCATCATTCGCCGCGCCATTGCTACCAAAGGAGAGACGGCATGAAAGCATTTCTTGCACGCGTTTTAGGGAGCCGCACTGTCAAGGTGCTCACGATGGGCGCGCTCGGCGCTGTCGGAGCGTACGCCGTGGCGCAACAGATGATCAGCCCCCCGACCAAGGCGCCGGATGAAAAGGCGATCGCGGGCCAGAAGTCGAAGGGCGGCTATTTCCCCGAGCGCATGAAGAACCCCAACCTGAATCCCCACCCCGGCAAGATGACGGTGACCCCGCTCTCCGAAATTCCCGTCGACAAGATCAAGGTGCCAAAGGGCTTCCAGGTCGAGGTGTGGGCCCACGGCATGCCGGGCGTACGCATGATGACGCGCGGCAGCAAGGGCACGATCTGGGCCGGCACGCGTATCATCGGGCGCGTCTATGAGATCAAGGACCAGGGCGGGAGCCGCACGCACCGCATCATCGCCGAGAAGCTCAACCAGCCGAACGGCGTCGCGTTCCAGGGCGGCAACCTCTACGTCATGGCGATCAATCGCGTCTTCCGCTACGACGGCATCGAGGACAATCCCAATGTGAAGCCGGTCGAGCTGACCGAGCAGTTCAAGTTGCCCGTGGGGCACCACAACTGGAAGTTCATCGCCTTTGGCCCGGACAGCCGGCTCTACGTGCAGGTGGGCGCGCCTTGCAATATCTGCGAGCCCACGGAGGAATTCGCGCAGATCCGCCGCTACGTAGCTGACGGCTCGAACATGGAAGTGATGGCACGCGGGGTGCGCAATACCGTCGGCTTCGATTTCCATCCGCAAACGGGTGAGCTGTGGTTCACCGACAACGGCCGCGACTGGCAGGGCGAGAACGGCCCCCAGGACGAGCTGAACCGCGTCTCCAAGATGGGCGAGTTCTTCGGCTTCCCGTACTGCCACGCCAACGGCATCCCCGACATGGACATCAAGAAGAAGGACCCGTGCAAGGGCGTGACCCTGCCCGTCGCGCTGATGGGCCCGCACGCCGGAGCTCTCGGCATGCGCTTCTACAGTGGCTCCATGTTCCCGAAGGACTACGTGAACTCGATCTTCGTGGCGCGCCGCGGCTCGTGGAACCGCAGCACCCTCTTCGGCTTCGACGTCGCGAATGTGAGAGCGACTGCCGACGGCAAGAACGCGAAGGTGACGCCGTTCATGACCGGCTTCATGGACCCGAAGGCAAACGCGTTCTGGGGCCGTCCGGTGGACGTGCTGCAACTGCCCGACGGCTCGCTGCTGGTCTCGGACGAGCAGATGGGCGCCATCTACCGGGTGACCCACCAGAAATAGATGCTGCGACCTTCATCAGCGCGGTGGATGCCAGGCATCCGCCGCGCTTTTGTTTTTGTGGGCCTCGCGTGCGCCGCGGGCGTGGTGCTGGCGCAGTCCAAGGCCGACCTGGCACGCGGCGAAACGCTGGCAAGACCCTGCGCGGCATGCCATGGCACGCCCGATCGCGAGCCGCTCCCCCTCACGCCGTCCCTTGCGCGCCAGCCTGAGGACTATACGGTGTTGCAGTTGTTCCTGTTGCGCGAGGGGCTGCGCGAAGCGCCGCAGATGGCGGGAATGCTGAAGGGCATCACCGACCCGGACTTCTTCGACATCGCCGCCTACTACGCGCGCCAGGCGCCCCCGCGCGGCGGCACGAAGCCGGATCCGCAGATGCGCGCGCGCGGGGCGGCGCTGTCACGGACGTTGGGCTGCGGTAGCTGCCACCTCGGGGACTACAGGGGGCAAAAGCAGGTGCCGCTGATCGCGAACCAGCGGGAGGATTATCTCGCCGCGACCATGAAGGCGTACCGGGACAACAAACGCACGGGCGCCGACACCAACATGAATGGCATTCTCTACAAGATGCCGGATGGAGATATCCAGGCGCTGGCGCACTACCTCGCCCATCAATAGCGAGGAAGCACCAAAAGTTCAAGCACCAAATTACAAACAAACTCCAAGCACCAAGCATCAAGTTCCAAGCGTTTGGAGCTTCCAGCTGTGAGTTGTTTGGGATTTGGAGTTTGGGATTTGGGATTTCCCGAGGTCAAGACCCAGCTTGCAAGTCGACCGCGCGGGCTCTGAGGGTCTTGTCGGCCTTCAGCACGTGCTTGGCGACCTTGTGCGTCGGCGTATGCGGCAGGTCGTTGACGAACAGCACGAACCGCGGCACCTTCATCGCGGCCAGGCGCTCGGAGCACCACTGGGCGATGTCCTGCGGCGTCAGCGTCACGCCCGGCTTGGGCACGATCGCAACCAGGATCTCGTCCTCGCCCAGTTCGGAGGGTACCGGCACCGCCGCCACTTCGAACACGCCGGGGTGCGACTGGATGACGCGGTCGATCTCGGCGCCGGCGATGTTCTCGCCGCGGCGGCGGATGATGTCCTTCTTGCGCGACACGAAGGTGAAATAGTCGTCCGCGTCGCGCGACACCAGATCCCCGGTCTTGAACCAGCCGTCGTGAAACGCCGCCCGGGTCTGCTCGGGGTCGCGGAAGTAGCCCTGCATGACGATCGGGTGCCTGACCCAGAGCTCCCCTGCCACGCCGGCGCCGACCTCGTTGCCGTCGTCGTCGACGACTTTGCATTCGGCCCACTGGCGGCTCGGGTCGGGATGACGCCCGGCCGGCCCCATCGTGCCCTGCTGGTTCGGCCCCTCGAAGGGATTGCAGCACACGCCCGGAATCTCGGTCATGCCGAAGCCGCCGAGCAGATGCTCGATGTGGAACTCGTCGCGGAACGTCGCAACGATATCGGCGCGCGCGCCGTAGAGCTTGGTGATCTTGTGCCCGGGCCGGAACTCCGAGCGTGGCCGCCGCGCCAGGATGCGGCCGATCGCCTCGATAATGTTGACCTGGGTCACGCCGTACTCGACCGCTGCGTCCCAGAACCCGGACGCCGAGAAGCGCGGCATCAGCGCGAGCGTGCAGCCCGCGGCAAGCGCCCCGGCGGTCGAGTAGAACAGCGCGTTGACGTGGAACATCGGCAGCACCACCATCATGCGCTCTTCCGGCTGCAGCCACAGGCGCGAGAGGTTCGATTCGCCCGCCAGGACGAAGCTGCGCTGGCTGTGCATCGCCCCCTTGGGAAAACCGGTGGTGCCCGAGGTGTAGATGATGAGCACGGTATCGTCGGGGCCGGCCGGCTGCGGCATCTCCACGTCCGGCGCGCGCGCGATCTCATCGAAGAAATGCGGCGCGCCGGCGGACCGGCCGTCGAACAACATAAACCACGGTTCTGGCGTGATTCCGTCGCAGGCCTCGCGTACCACCGGCAGCACGTCCTCGTTGCAGGCGACCACGGACACGCCCGCGTGCTTGAAGACATAGCCCGCCTCCTGCACTCCGAACTCGGGATTGCTCGGTACCATGATCGCGCCGCTGCGCGCGCAGGCAAACAGCAGCAACGCGTGGCCGATATCGTTGCGCGCCAGCACGCCAACGCGGTCGCCCTTCTTGATCCCGCGCGCGACGAGCAAGCGCGCCGCCTTCTCGACCGCCGCGCCGAACTCCGCCCAGCTCCAGGTTTTCCCGCCGAACAGGATGAACGGGCGCTGCGGATCGCGCTGCGCCCGACTTTCGAACGCGCCGTTCAAAGTGTAGTCGTGCTCCGGGTAGAGCCTGAGGACTTCGAGCGGCCTCTTCATCGTCGAAACAACGAATAGACAGGATTTACATGATTAACAAGATTCAAAAACAGAAACCGCAAACACTAACCTGTTCTTGATTCTTGATCTTGTAAATCCTGTTAATCCTGTCTATTTTGTATTTCTTGGAGTCTTGGCGGTTCGATTGTTGCTCGTTCTTTTCGCGGCATCGACTTCGTCGAACACTTCCTGCATCAAGCGCAGCGCATCCAGGCCCTTGGGCACGCCGGCGTAAACCGTGCAATGCAGCAGCGCCTCGGCGATCTCCTTGCGCGTGAGGCCGTTACGCGGCGCGGAGCGGATGTGGAGCTTCAGTTCGTGCCGCATGTTCATCGCCGTCAACGCGGCAATGTTGAGGAAACTGCGCGTCTTGCGCGACAGGCCCGGCCGCCCCCACACCATGCCCCAGGCAACCTTGGTGGCCAACTCCTCGAACGGCCAGGTGTACTGGTTCGCCGCGGCCAGCCGGCGCTCGACGTACTCGGCGCCGACCACCTGCTTGCGGATCTTCAGGCCTTTCCTGAACAGCGGATCTTTGGTGAATGCGGGGCGCATACGATTTCCTTTTCAGTGCCTTCTCGATCGACAAATATTACTACACGCGAATTCAGTTCGCGCAGATAAGGAATCAGTTCGCCGTTCAGCGACTACGGGGTCGCATGACGCTTGCCGTTGTTCCTGGGCGTCATTTGAGTACGTAGCGCCCGTTTTTCAAAGTGCCCACCCGCTTGATCAATCCGGCCTTGAGAAGCGGCCGAAGCAAATCCATCGCTCCCTGCTTGGAGATTTCAAGGCCATCCCAGATTTCGCGCGGGCTCAGGCTGCCCCGCGACCGCAACAACTGCAGCAGTTGTTCCTGTTTCGGGCGGAGCACCAGCTGCAGCCGGCCGCGCGATGCGGAGAGCTGCTGGACCCGCTGCCAGACACGCTCCAGCGTTTGCTGAAGTCCCTCCGTGCAATATTCGAGCCAGGCCGTGAGGTCCTCGTCCTGCTGCCGCACCGCCTGCAGCGCCGCGTAGTAACGCGGGCGGTCCTCCCAGAAAAACTCGTCCACGGAGAAGATGTGGTGCGTATCGAATCCGCGTCGGTAGAGCTCCCACAAGGCGAGCGCGCGGCCCGTCCGGCCATTGCCATCCGCGAACGGGTGGATGGCTTCGAACCGGTAGTGCACGATCGCCGAACTCAGCACGGGGGACAGCGTCCGCGATTTGTCGCTCCACCATTCGAGGAAATCGAACATCAGTCCCGAGACCTCCTCCGGCGGCGGCGGGAAATAGAGACCAACTCGCACCCGCATCGTCCGGTAGCGGCCCGCTTCGCCCTGATCCATCACCTCTCCGGCCATGATGGCGTGCAAGCGCAGCACGTCTTCGTGCACGATTCGCCTTTTCGCGGCGTGCTTTTCGATATGCCGCAGCGCCGCGAAGTAATTAACGACCTCCCGGCGCGCCCGCGTCGGCAAGGTCAGGGGCTGCCCCTCCTCGACGGCGCGCACCTGCTCCAGCGTAAGGGGGTTGCCCTCGATTGCGGTGGACGAATGCGCGTTCCGGGCGCGCGTGTCCTTCTGCAAGGCGGGGATCCAGGCCACCTGCACCGCCGCGCCCTGGATGCGTTCGCGCAGTACCGCGATGACCTCCACGCGCGCCAGCAACCCGGGCGTAATCGTGAACTGCGGACGGTAGCTCATGCCGCCGATACTACCGATGGGTCAAGTATCGGTCAAGTTATGGGTCAAGCGGTGGGAGTGGCAGGGCACTGCGTTCTACCGTCTATACCGGCCTGCACAGGCCCTGTTTTCACCCGTAAAAATAACCCGGGCCGCTATTTTAGGAAACCGCCGAAAACTAAAATGTTTTTTCCTGGCGGCCTTGGCGTCTCGGCAGAACCACGGCCCGGTTACGGCGCGCGCTTTTTCGTCGGAGGGCTGGAGCGCGGCGTCTGTCGTCCACCCGGCCAGAACAGGGCCACCACCAGGCCCAGCGGAAGGACCGCCAGCCATACCAGCGCGAACTGTTTGTATGCCTGAGCGTCGGACAGCGACTCGTGTTTGTTTTGCAGCCATGCGTCGCGCTGCCTGACGTCAGCTTCACTTGGCGCATACGGCTTCAGGACGCTGTCCTGGTCGATGAATTGTATGAATTTTCCGGAGTTCACGAACACGGAACTCGCGAGGATGCGCGTGTACTCGGTGCGCTTGTCCGAAGCAAGCTCCTGTCCCCAGTTCCCCGTTATCGATACCGCGGGAAACGAGTCCATCCTGACAACCAGATCCTTGGTGATGAGGTGAACGTAAAACCAGGCTCCAACGAGCGCTCCGTAGAGGGTAATCGCCCCAACGCACTTGAGGACAGGCCTGGGTCGAAGCCCCTGCGTCCGGATTTCCACGACGCCCTGAACGGTCCACGCCAGCACGAGTGCCGCGAAGCCGAAATTGGTTGCCAGGTCGAACAAGCCGGTCATGTGGATGCTCCTATTTGACGCATTAATCGCCCCGGGAAGCGCTGCCCGGGCCGCCGTCCGCAATGTGCCATGACAGCATCAAACCGGCAACTAATTCTGCAGGCCGGTAGCCGAACCCCTCATCCGTCATAGATCTCAAATCCCAAATCCCAAACGCCAAATCACAAACAAAATTCAAATTCCAATCTCCAAACGTCTGGTGCTTAGTGCTTGAGACTTGGTGCTTGTTTGTAATTTGGTGCTTGAGACTTGGTGCTTGTTTGTATCCCTCATCCTTTGCCTTTCAGTCCCAGGTAGTCCATCTGCCATTTCTTGTAGGCATCGCCGCTCACCAGCGCGTCCATTTCCTTCACCGTAGCGATCTTGTCCTTCAGGTCCGCGGGCGCGCCGCCGTTGAAGAGATGGGTGTAGACCTCCCTCACCGCCTTCACCGCCGCCGCCACCGGCTGGTGGCCCTGCAACAGCACGCGCGCGCCGGCGGCGGCGAAATCATCGCGCTTGATCGAAGCCGGCGCCGACCCGACCATGATCGGCAGCTTCGCCGCCTCGCGGACCGCCCGCACCTGGTCCACCGACTCCACGCCGACCACGAACACCGCGTCCACGCCGCACGCCGCGAACGCCTTCGCCCGCCTCACCGCGCCCTCCGTGCCTTCCACCTTGAGCGCCGCGGTGCGGCCGAGGATCACCGTCGAAGGATCGCGGCGCGCGGCCACTGCGGCCTTCAACTTGCCGACCATCTCGTCGAGGGAAATCAGCTCGTCGGTGCCCTCGGTCTGGCCGAAGCGCGTCGGCAGCGCCGTGTCCTCGATGCTCATGCCGGAGACGCCCGCGTGCTCCAGCTCTTCCACGGTGCGCATGACGTTGAGGGCGTTGCCGTAGCCGTGGTCCGCGTCGACAATCAGCGACAGCCTGCTTGCGCGCATGATGCGCCGCACCTGGTCGGCGAACTCGGTCAGGGTCAGCACGATGAGGTCCGGAGCCGCCAGCGTGGTATTCGCCGCGACCGACCCGGCCAGCATGCCGACCTCGTAGCCGACCGACTCGGCAACGCGCGCCGACAGGCCGTCGTAGACGCTCGCCGGGGAAATGCACTGGTTGCCCGCGAATACCGCGCGCAGCCGCTTGCGTTGTTCAGTGTGATTCATGCCTTCTCCAAAAAAACCAAAGAATGGACAGGATTTACAAGATTTACAGGATTAGATCAAGAAAAACGAAACAAAAACTTATTTTCATTATTTGAATCTTGTTAATCCTGTTAATCCTGTCTATTGAATTTAAACAACCAACAGGTCTATGAACTCGTTCACCGGCATCGCCTCCAGCCGCTTCTGGTCGAGGCAGGCCTTGAGGATCGCGTCGCGCTGCTTGGCGGCAAACACGCGCGCGACGTTGCGCTCGAATTTCTCCATCAGCGCCGGGATGCCCTCCTGGCGCCGCCGGCGGTGGCCCAGCGGATACAGCACCTCGGACAGCGGCGTCTTGCTGCCGTCCTTGAAAAATACCTGGATCGAGTTGGCATTGGTGCGCTTGGCGGGATCGTGGTATTCGCGCTCGTACTGGGCCGACTCGGAGAGCCGCATCTTCGCGCGCAGCGCGTCGATACGCGGGTCGGCCGCGATGTGGTCTTCGTAGTGCTCGGCGGTCATGGTGCCGTAGATCAGGCCGATCGCCATCATGTACTGCATGCAGTGGTCGCGGTCCGCCGGGTTATGGAGCGGCCCCGACTTGTCAAGGATCACCATCGTCGAGTTGTGGCACTTGCCTTCGACGCGCTTCACGTCGTCGAGCCGGTCCTTGACCAGCGGGTGCAGCTTGATCGCCGCCTCGACCCCGCTCTGGCCATGAAACGCCGTCGGGTACGGCAGCTTGAACAGCACGTTCTCCACGACGTAGGTGCCGTACGGCCGCTGGAACCTGAACGGCCTGTCCTTGAACAGCACGTGGTAGAAGCCCCAGGTCTTCGCGGTCAGCGCCGACGGACAGCCGATCTCGCCCTTCACCGCCATCAACGCCAGGCGCACGCCGCGGCTCGCCGCGTCGGCCGCCGCCCACGACTTGCGCGGGCCGGTATTGGGCTTGCGGCGGAAGGTCGCGAGCGCGTGCCCGTCCACCCACGCCTGCGACAGGGCGTTGACGATCTCCTCGTGGGTGCCGCCAAGCAGCTTCGTCACCACCGGCGTGATGGCGATCTTCACCAGGATGGTGTGATCGAGCCCGACCGCGGAAAACCCATTCTCGAGCGCGAGCCCGCCCATGATCTCGTAGGACTTCACCGCCGACTCCAGCACGTCGCGCATGGTGAGCGGCTTCTGGCCCTGCGCCGCGCGCGTGCGGGACAACCAGTCGGCCACCGCCAGAATGCCGCAGAAGGTGTCCGACGGGTGGATCACCGTCGCGCCGTAAAAGGCGTCGTTGAAATCGAGCCAGCGCACCAGCGCGCCGATGTTGAACGTCGCGCGCTCCGGGTCGAGCGTGTAGGACGTGCCCGGCACGCGCGCGCCGTTCGGCACGAGGGTCCCCGGCACCACCGGCCCCAGCAGCTTGGTGCACGCGGGATAGGACAGCGCCTCGAAGCCGCAGCCGAGGCTGTCGATCAATGCCAGTCGCGCGGTTTCCAGCGCGAGCGGGCTCTTGACCGGATAGCGGTCGACGTAGTCGGCGATCTGCAGGAGAGCCTTGTCAGGGTTGGGGCGGGTGTTGGTGGCCATAAATTGCGGGGGCTTTAAGAAAGTTGGTTGCGGTGGAGCCGGTGAAGTATACAGCGGCGCGCAAAGCGCCCGTCAGCTGTTTGCCGTCGGTCGCGGCGCGCCGGAAACGTCGGACAGGGAGAAGCCCGCGATCCGCTTGTAGTTCTCGGACAGTGCGTGCAGCTCGGCCTGGGTGATGTAGCGGTCAAGATCGTCGAAGGGTTGGTCGCCCACCAGTTCCTCGACCTTGATGTTGATGAAGTCCGGCGGGTGCGCGCGGTTGGCGCGCACGATCTTCGCGGTGGTCTCGCGCCGGGTCTGCTCGTAGGCGGCGAGCGCCTCCGCCGGGTCCCGCGCCGCTGCCAGGCATTCGGCGAGAGAACGCGCGTCTATCGCCGCCTGCGCCGCGCCGTTCGAGCCGCGCGGATACATCGGGTGCGCCGCGTCGCCCGCCAGCGTGACACGCCCGAACGTCCAGCGCCCCACCGGGTCGCGGTCCACCATCGGGTACTCCAGTATGGTCTCGGCGCTGCGGATCAATTCGCCCACGTCGAGCCAGTCGAATTTCCAGCCCTCGTAGAGGTGGATGAAGCCGGCGCTGTCGCCGGGCTTGTTCCAGTCGTTCTTCTCGCAGGTGTCCTGCTTGATCTCGGCCATCCAGTTGACGAGCTGGTTGCCCTCCCCGTCCACGTCGTCGATGATCGGGTAGACCACCAGCTTGCCGGTCAGGATGGAGCCGATGCGCATGAAGCTGCGGCCGGTCAGGATGGGCTTGCGGCGAGTCACGCCGCGCCAGGTGTTGATCCCCGCGAATGCCACGGCCTCGTCCGGGTAGAACTGCCGGCGCAGCACCGAGTTGATGCCGTCGCACGCAATCACCGCCCGCGCCCGTACCGGCGCGAGGCTACGCCCGGTGGAGGTCTCCGTGAAATGCACCGCGGCGCACGCGCCGTCCTGCTCGACGCGCGCGCACTGGCGGTCCATCAGCACGCGCTCCGGCCCGAGGCGCTCGAGCACCGCCTGGTACAGGATGCGGTGCAGCCGGCCGCGGTGTATGCCGACCTCGGGAAAGGGATAGCCGCCGAACGTGCCGCGCGGCTCCTTGTAGATGAACTGGCCGAAGCGGTTGTAGAAGCAGCTCTCCCGGTTCTCGACCCCCGCCGTCAGCAGCCGTTCCTGCAGGCCGAGCGCCGAGAACTCGCGCATCGCGTGCGGCAGCAAGGTGATGCCGACCCCCAGCTCCCTGACTTCCCCGGCGCGCTCGTACACCCGGCACGGAATGCCCCGCGCGTGCAGGTTGAGGGCCAGCGTCAATCCGCAGATGCCGCCACCCACGATCACCACGTTTTCCATGCTCCTGCCCGCCCGGTCCGCTCCGGTTTCGGAAAGCGCGATTCTAGCGTGTCCGTTGGATAAAATAGACCGCGATGAACGACGTCATCATCATCGGCGCCGGCATTGGCGGATTGACGCTGGCCCTGACCCTGCACCGGGCCGGCATCCCGTGCCGCGTCTACGAGCTGGCCGCGGAGGTGAAGGGGCTGGGCCTCGGCATCAACCTCCTCCCTCACGCGACGAAAGAACTCGCGGCGCTCGGGCTGCTGGACGCGCTGGAGAAGGTCGCGGTGACGACACGCGAAGCGGTTTTCTACAACCGCCACGGCCAGTTGATCTACAGCGAGCCCTGCGGCCGCCACGCCGGCTACGACACGCCCCAGTTCTCCATCCACCGGGGCGACCTGCAAGTGGTGCTGCTCGATGCGTGCAGGAACCGCATCGGCGCCGACCGGATAGTCACCGGCTGGCGCTCCACGCGAGCAGAGCAGGACGGCGGCGGCGTGACGGTCCATTTCGCCAGCACCGTCACCGGCGAGGCACTGCCGCCGCAACGCGGCGCAGCCGTCGTGAGTTGCGACGGCATCCATTCGGTGCTCCGCAAGCAGTTCTACCCGGACGAAGGCGACCCGATCTACTCGGGCGTCAACATGTGGCGCGGCGCGACCTGGTGGAAGCCGTTCCTCACGGGCGAGAGCTTCGTGCGCGCCGGCTGGCTCGAATCCGGCAAAGTGATCATCTATCCGATCCGCAACCAGCGCGACGCGCAGGGCCGCCAGCTGGTGAGCTGGGTCGGCGAGTTCTACACCCCAGATTACAAGCGCCGGGACTGGAACCGCGCCGGCAAGCTGGAGGATTTCATCCACGTCTTCGAGGACTGGAAGTTCGACTGGCTCGACGTGGCGGATATGATGCGCAACGCCGAGGCCATCCTCGAGTACCCGATGGTGGACCAGGAACCGCTGCCGCGGTGGAGCCACGGCCGCATCACGCTGCTGGGCGACGCGGCGCACCCGATGGTGCCGCGCGGCTCCAACGGCGCCGGCCAGGCGATCCTCGACGCCAGGGCCCTCGCGGAATGCCTGAGTTCCCAGGGCGACCCGGTGGCGGCGCTGAAGCAGTACGAAGCGCAGCGGCTCGAGGCGACGGCCAGTATCGTCAGGATGAACCGCAAGAACCCGCCCGACGCGGTCCTGCGCGAGGTCTACCTGAGGACCGGCGACCAGCCGTTCAAGGACATCAACGAGGTGATCAGCCGCGAGGAGCTGGCCGCGCTCACCCACGGCTATGCGCGGGTCGCGGGCTACGACAAGGAATCCCTATCATCGAAAGCGAAGGCATAATAGCAGCAGCCATGTCCACCGCCCCCGCCCAAAACCCCAAGCGCCGCGAGTTCTACGACCGCCTATCCCGGCACGACATGGCGCCGCTGTGGGAAGTGCTGGGCGCGCTGGTGCCGCCGACACCCGCCACGCCCTGCGTGCCGGCGCTGTGGAAGTACCGCGACGTGCGCTCTTTCATCATGGAAGCCGGTGAACTGATCTCGGCGGAGGAAGCCGAGCGGCGCGTCCTCGTCCTCGAAAACCCGGGGCTGCGCGGCGCCTCATCCATCACGCACTCGCTCTACGCCGGGCTGCAATTGATCCTGCCCGGGGAAGTCGCGCCCAGTCACCGGCACACGCAATCCGCGCTGCGCTTCATCGTCGAAGGCACGGGCGCCTACACCGCTGTGGACGGCGAGCGCGTGACGATGCATCCCGGCGATTTCATCATCACGCCCTCCTGGACCTGGCACGATCACGGCAACCCCGGCAGCGACCCGGTCGTGTGGCTGGACGGGTTGGACGTCCCACTGGTGGCGTTCTTCGACGCGGGATTCATGGAGCGCTACCCGGAGGCGATGCAACCCATTGCGCGGCCGGAGGGCGATTCCCAGGCGCGTTACGGCGCCAACATGCTGCCGGCCGATTACACGCCGCAATCGCTGACGACGCCGGTGTTCTGCTATCCCTACGCGCGCACGCGCGAAGCGCTCGAGCAGTTGCGCCGCGGCGGCGATATGCACCCCTGCCACGGGCTGAAGCTCCAGTACTCCAATCCCGCGACCGGCGGCTACCCAATGCCCACCATCGGCGCGTTCGTCCAGCTCCTGCATAAAGATTTCCGCGGCAAGCCTTACCGTACGACCGACGGCACGGTGTATTGCGCGGTCGAGGGCCGCGGCCGCACCCGCATCGACGGCAAAGTCCTCGAATGGCAGGAACAGGACGTGTTCGTCGCGCCGTCGTGGAGCCGCGTGCAGCACGAGGCCGACGCCGATTCCGTGCTGTTCAGCTTCTCCGACCGCCCGGCGCAGAAAGCGCTCGGCCTGTGGCGCGAGAGCGTTCCCTGCGAGTGACAAGCGAAACCAGGAAACCGCCGATGAACGCAGATAAACGCAAATCCATCTGAAAATCATCTGCGGTGTTGTTTCGTTTCCCATCGGCGTTGATCTGAGGCTGCCTTCGGTTCAAGCCCATACATTAGCCCCGAGTTGCCAATGCCCGTTTCGAGCAAGCCGTACAGCCGTGGGTCGCCGAGAGATAAACGCGAATGTGATTCTCCCTTGATGATCATTTCCGAAATTGAAATATCGGCGTTCATCGGCGTTCATCGGCGGTTGCGTTTGGCGTGTTGATCATGAAGCTCTACACCTTCTTCCGCAGCTCCGCCGCGTACCGCGTCCGCATCGCGTTGAACCTCAAGGGCCTCACCTACGAGGCCGTCCCGGTGCATCTCAGCCGCGGCGGCGGCGAGCAGCTCGCTCCCGCTTACCGCAAGCTGAACCCGCAGTCGCTGGTGCCGGTGCTGCAGGATGGCGAGCGCGCGCTTACACAGTCGCTCGCCATAATGGAATACCTGGAGGAAGTCCACCCGCTGCCGCCGCTCCTGCCGAAAGACCCGGCGGCGCGGGCACGGGTGCGCTCGCTCGCGCTGGCGATCGCGTGCGAAATCCACCCGCTGAACAACACGCGGGTGCTGAATTACCTGTCCGGCCCCCTGGGCCTCAGCGACGACGCCAAACGGACGTGGTATCACCACTGGATCGCGCTGGGACTGGGCGCGCTCGAGGCGAGGCTCGCCGGAGACCGGGAAACGGGATCGTACTGCCACGGCGACGCGCCCGGCCTCGCCGACTGCTGCCTGGTGCCGCAGCTCGCCAACGCCTACCGGTTCAAGTGCGACGTGACGCCGTACCCGATCCTGCTGAGGATTGAGAAGAACTGCCAGGCGCTGGACGCATTCCGGCGCGCGGCGCCGGACAAACAACCCGACGCCGAATGAATGCGCGGCATGCTGCCGCGCACTCATTATCAGTCAGCGGTGATGTTCCCCGCCTTGATGACCTTGGCGTACTTGTCGATCTCGCGCTTGAAGTAGGCCGCAAGTTCCTCCGGCGTGCTGCCGACCGGATCTCCGCCTTCTTTCGCTATGAATTCGCGCACGTCCGACGACTTGAGCGCTTTCACCATCTCGGCATTGAGCTTGGTAACGATTTCCCTGGGCGTGCCCGCCGGGAAGAACATCGCATACCAGTTTTCGATTTCGAAGCCCCGGTAGATCGAATCCATCGTCGGCAGGTCAGGGAAGGAACTCGATCCTTTGAGCGACGTGACGGCAAGCGGCCTCACTCTGCCGGACTTGAAGTGGGGTACGGCAACAAGCGCGGGCGTGAACACAAAGTCGGTTTCTCCGGTGATCAGCGCCATGATCGCCGGTCCGGCGCCTTTATAGGGGACGGCCACGACGTCCAGCCCTGCAATCTGCTTCAGCATTTCGAGCGATATATGGCCGGGTCCACCGCCGCCGCCGTGTCCGGCACTGAACTTGCCTTTCTGCTTCTTCACGAGCGCAATCAGCTCCTTCGCCGATTTGACCGGCACGCTGGGATGCACCGCCAGAATCAGCGGATACGAAGACACCCGGCCGACCGGCAGCAGATCCTTTACCGGGTCGAACGCGATCTTCTTGTAGAGGCTCACCCTGGCCGACAACCCTCCGGAGGTGAACAGGATGGTGTAGCCGTCGGCCGGAGACCTCGCGGCCAGCTCAGCGCCGATCAGGCCGCTCGCCCCGGAGCGGTTATCCACGACGAAAGACTGTCCCATGCTCTCGAAGAATTTCTTGCCGAGCAGCCGTCCCTGGATATCGTTGCCGCCGCCCGGGCCGAATGGCACGATGATGCGCACCGGCTTGCTCGGCCACGCCTGCGCGACCGCCGAACCCGGGCCAAGCACCGCCGCGGACAGCGCGACGGCGAGCGAACACAACGCAGCACTCTTGCTCATGGAACCCTCCTCGCTTTATTGGAGTGATAATGCCGCGGGGACATGGTTCCACTTATTGGACTCAGGGGCAAGGCACTGATCTGCCGGAAAAAAATAATTATAATTATCAAGGAATAGCGGTAGACGGCCCGGGCGTGCAAGCAACGAAAAAGTGTGCGCAGGACCCTTTTTGCCGTAGCCATGATGCCGGATCAGTCGACCGAAATATTGCCGGCCTTGATGATCCTCGCGTACTGGTCGACCTCGCGTTTGAAGTAGGCCGCAAGCTCCTATACTAGGAGTTTGTCGGACGCAGTCGGACAAACTCCTCCTCCACCCTTCCGGACCGAAGCCAATGGATTTCAGCATCAGCGAAGAGCAGCGCGCGTTCGTGGACAGCGTGCGCCGCGTGTGCCAGAAAGACTTCAAGAGGCGGGCGATCCAGTACCTCGACGGCACCTGGCCGGCGGAGAACATGAAGCAGCTGGCCGAGATCGGCGTGCTCGGCATGTCGGTGCCGCAGGAGTACGGCGGCTCCGGCCTCGGCATCCTCGACACGGTGCTGGTGCTGGAGGAGATCGGCAAGGTGTGCTACGTAACAGCGATGGCGGCGCTGGGCGAGCTCGGTGTGCAGACGCGCGTCATCTCTACCTACGCGCCGGAACCGATCAAACGGCGCATCCTGCCGCGCGTCGCGACCGGAGAAGCCATCCTCGCCATCTGCATGACCGAGCCCAACGCCGGCACCGATGTGCCGAGCTACACCACCAACACCCACATCAAGGGCGACCGTGTGGTCGTAAACGGCGTGAAGACCCTGATCTCGCGCGCCGACATCGCCGAGATGTTCGTGGTGTTCACGCGGGTCAACAAAGTGCCGGGGGCCAAAGGCATCGGCTGCGTGCTGGTGCCGGGCGGCGCGAAAGGCATGACCGTCAAGTCAAGCTTCCACACCATGGGCGGCGAGTACCTGTCCGAGGTGGTCTTCGACAACGTCGAGCTGCCGCTGGAAAACCTGGTGCTGAAGGAAGACGGCATGAAAAAACTGCTGTCGGCGTTCAACACCCAGCGCTGCTTGAATCCAGCGATCTGCCTGGGGCTTGCCGAGGGCGCGCTGGAAGAAGCCGTGCGCTACATGCGCGACCGCTCCGCGTTCGGGCAGAAGATCGGCGACTTCCAGGGCCTGCGCTGGAAGGTCGCCGACATGTACGTCGAGATCGAGGCGGGGCGCGGGCTGCTCTATCGCGCCGCCGTCAGCGGCGACAAGTTCCCCGACCCCACGCTCGCGGCGATGGCCAAGATCTACTGCAACGAGATGAGCATACGGGTAACATCAGAGGCGATCCAGGTCCACGGCGGCTACGGCTTTACCGACGAGTTCCCGGTCTCGCGTTACTTCCGCGGCGCGCGCTACGGCAGCCTCGGCGGCGGCACCACCGAAACCCTGCGCAACCTGGTCGGCAAGAAGCTGGTCGAGCAGATGGACCTCGCCACCGGCGTCGCCGGCATGGGCACGTTCTAGCGGGCAAGTTGCTTTGCCCGCTAGAACAAATTTTGAGTTTTGAGTTTTGAATTTTGAGTGTCAGGTGCGCCTTGTTTGCGTCACTTAACTCAACACTACGCACTCAACATTCAACATTCAACATTCAAAACTGTCTCAATAAGTGGGTTTGGCCCTGAAATAGCGTTCCCGGTCGATGGACTTGACCGTGATCGTCTCGACACGGCCGCTGCGCAGCACATCGAGCGGGACATCGACGCCCGCCTCCCCGGTTTTCCACAGCTTGGCGTAGAAGTCCGCCTGTCCCTTGATCGGCTGGCCGCCGATGCCGACGATCACGTCGCCCGCCTGGATGCTGGCGTCGTCGGCGGGACCCTCCGGCGAAACCCGGGTGACGATCACGTTGCCCTGGACTTCCTGGGAATTGACGCCGATCCACGGGCGCGGGCGCGCCGAGGACTTGCCGGTGGCGATGAGGTCGCCCAGCAGAGGCTTCAACAGGTCGATCGGCACAAACAGATTGCCGGGGACCTGGGTGCGCGTGCCCATCGCGTCGCCGACCACCAGCGACCCGATGCCGAGCAGCTTGCCTTCACGGTTGAGCAGCGCCGCCCCACTCCAGTTGACCGTGGCCGGCGCCGTGTAAATCGCTTCATCGAGCAGGTATTCCCAGTAGCCGACAAACGGCCGGCGCGACACCACGTAGGCCGGCGCCACCCCATCGAAGCCGACGATCAGCACCATCTCGCGCTCGCCGATAGCGGCCGATTGCCCGAACTGCACCGGCTTGACCGTCAGCGGCCGCAATGCCTTCAATAGCCCGAAGCCGGTGGCATTGTCGTAACCGACGACCGTGGCCGGAACCGAGCGGCCGTCAGCGGTGGACAGCTCGATCGTTTCGGCCTCGACAATGAGATAGCCGATGGTCAGGACCAGCCCCTCGGAGTCGATCACCACGCCGGTTCCCTCGCGCTGCGGACCGAGACTGCGCCCGGAGCGCGCGTTCGCGACCGCCTTGCTCTTCACCTTGACTACCGAGAGGGAGTCGACCGAAGTTTCCGGCTGGGCGCGGGCGGCGGGTGGGGCAACTTCGGGACCGGGCTGCGCCGCTGCCGCCGCCGACACCACGAAACCCGCGGCGATCAAGCCCGCTGCCAGCACGCCTACTGCAGTAATCTTCATTGATGCGCCTCTCGCAATGGCCGGTTCCCCCTATCCTACGACCATTCGGCCCGCTTGGTAATAGTCAATATTCACACCGGCGACGCCGCGCGCCTATAGTCGCTGTAACAATCGCGCCCTGCCCGGCGTTCCAGGATTGCGCAATCCGCGCCCTGCGCCCGGCGCCAGTCTGCTATTACGGCCGGGCACGCTTGAACTACAATCGGGGTTTTCCTCAAGGAGTCGAACAGTGGAACTGGGATTGAAAGGCAAGGTTGCCGTTGTCACGGGCGCCACGGAAGGCATCGGCCGCGCGACGGCGCTCAAGCTGGCGCGGGAAGGCGCGAATGTCGCTATCTGCGCGCGGCGGCAGGAGCCGCTCGACAAGACCGCGGCGGAAATAAGGAAGACGGGGGCCGAGGTATTGGCGGTCTCCGCCGATATGAGCAAGGCCGCCGACATCGAGCGCTTCATGAAAGCCGTCGTCGACCGCTTCGGCCGCATCGACATCCTCGTCAATAACGCCGGCGCCTCCGCGCGCGGCAAGTTTCTCGAAGTCGACGACAAGACCTGGAGCGCGGACATCGAGCTGAAGGTGTTCGGCGCCATCCGTTGCACGCGGCTGGCCGTGCCGCACATGAAGAAAAACGGCGGCGGCCGCATCGTCAACATCACGATCTCGAGCGCCAAGCAGCCCGGCGCGGAATCCATGCCGACCTCGGTCTCGCGCGCCGCGGGCCTCGCCATCACCAAGGCGCTGTCGAAGGAATTCGCGCCGGACAATATTCGCGTCAACACGGTGTGCATCGGCAAGATCAAGTCCGGCCAGCACGAGCGGCGTTATACCCGGGAAGGAAAAAGCGCCGATGCGTACTATAAGGAGATGTCCAGGGACATACCGCTCGGGCGCGTCGGGGAAGCCGAGGAAGTGGCGAATGTCATCACCTTCCTGGTATCGGATGCGGCAAGCTACGTCACCGGCACCAGCGTCAATCTCGACGGCGGCATCTCCGGGACGCTATGAGGGCCGTGGCGCGCGTGCTGCTGCTGTGCACCTGCGCCGGCGCGGCACCGGCGCAGGACTACCCCGCCAAGCCGATCCGCCTGATCGTCCCGTTCCCGCCCGGCGGGGCTGACGCGAGCAGGGAGCAGGGTTCCCGCTTGCGGGATGCGACCGTCCGCGAGTCGGCACCAGCCGCCGTGTTGATTGCACAGGCGTCGGGTCCTTCCGATCGATATCCATCGCACCCCGTGCGCCTGATCGTCCCGTTTCCGCCAGGCGGCGGCAACGACACCATCGCGCGGCTCATGGGGCAAAAACTCGCCCCGGCGCTCGGCCAGCAGGTGCTGGTGGACAACCGGCCGGGCGCCGGCGGCACCATCGGCGCCGAACTTGCGGCCAAAGCGCCGGCCGACGGCTATACCTTGTTCCTCGCCGGCGTGGCGAGCCACGGCATCAACCCCAATCTGCGCAAGAAGCTGCCCTACGATGCGGTCCGCGATTTTCACGGCGTGAGCCTGATCGCGTCGGCGCCGTTGCTGGTGGTGGTGCACCCGTCGCTGCCGATCACCTCGGTGAAGCAGCTGGTTGCGCTCGCCAGGTCCAAGCCCAACGCCATCAACTACGCCTCCAACGGGCCGGGCAGTTCCTCCCACCTTGCCGTCGAACTGTTCGGGATGATGACCGGGACGAGCCTGGTGCATATCCCGTACAAGGGGGTGGCGCTGGCGCTCACCGACCTCATGTCCGGTCAGGTGCAACTCGCGTTCTCCAGCGCGGTCACCATGCTGCCGCAGGTAAAAGCCGGCAGGCTGCGCGCCATCGCCATGACCGGCGCGCAGCGCTCGCAGGCCATCCCCAATGTCCCCACCGTGGCCGAGGCCGGGGTGGCCGGTTACGAAACCGGATCGTGGTACGGCATCGTCGTGCCGGCCAGGACGCCGCGCCCCGTCATCGAACGCCTGTCGCGGGAGATCGCCGCCGCCACCCGCTCCGCCGAAATCACCGGCAAGCTCGTCGAAGAGGCGGTGATCCCGATCGGCGGCACTGCCGACGAATTCGACGCCCACATCAGGCGCGAGCTTGCGCGCTGGGCCAAGGTCATCGCGAAGGCCGGGATCAGCGAGGACTGAGGAATTTATCGGATTGGTTAAAAAAAGATCGCCGTCCGGCGATCTTTTTTTGGTGCTGCTGGCAGGAATCGAACCTGCGACCTCATGATTACGAATCAAGCGCTCTACCAACTGAGCTACAGCAGCGAACGGCGCGCATATTACAACAAAGCCTGGAGGCGCGTTTCAGGATGCGCCGGAGCGGACGCGGACGATGATGTCCACGCCCTCGGTGACCATGCCTTCCGGCAGCGGCGGCAAGCCCGAGATCTCGATCGAGCTGGCGTCGATGTCCGCCAGCTCGCCGGTGTCGACGTTGTACAAATGGTGATGCGGCTCGGTGTTGGGATCGTAGAACACTTTGCTGGGATCCACGATCACCTCGCGAATCAAGCGCTGCTCGAGGAACAGGTTGAGCGTGTTATAAACCGTCGCCTTCGACGTCTCCGAATGGCGATCGTTGACGATCGCCAGTATCTGGTCGGCCGACAGGTGCTCCTGGCGCGAAAACAGGGCGTAGGCAATCTCGATGCGCTGGTGGGTCGGATTCACGCCGTGCCGACGCAGCACTTCTGCCAGATTATCCCGCGTGTAAGGCATTGGCTTCATGTGATTAATCATTCTAAACGACTAATTGGACCAAGTCTAATTACGCCCTCTGCCACGCACCGGAAGCCCTGCCCGCCGGGCATCCTGACGGCCACGGGCGAAGCGCTGCCGCGGATGGCACGCCAGCCTACCTCTATGTCATGGTGTTGCGCGGATCCACTTTGGCGCAACCACCTGCCGCGTGAATAAAATCACGCGCGCGATTTTGCGCCGATGGCGCGCTTCTGCGCTCCGGGCGGCAAATCAAGCGCTTGGGGAAGTTATGACAGGCTGCTTGAAAATCCCGGCAGTAATTCACACCAACCCGTTCGTTCCCCGGTATCGGCCTCCGGTCGGACGACGTTGGATTCCAGTCTGGAAACCCTCTATCGTTCATCACGCTTAAAGGAGCGAGCAATGAAGCAGTCACGCGGATTCACGCTGATCGAACTGATGATCACGATCGCCATCATCGGCATACTGGCGGGCGTCGCGCTGCCGGCATACAACGAGTACGCGCGGCGCGCGAAGCTCACCGAGGCTTTCACCGGGCTCGCCGATTTCCGCGTGCGCATGGAGCAGTTCTACCAGGACAATCGCCGCTACGACGGCGCCGGACTGAATGGCTGCGGGGCAATAGCGCCGATTTCGAAGTATTTCGATTTCGGGTGCGCGCCGGGCGCGGCACCGTCGCAAACCTACACGGTAACCGCCACCGGCAAGGCCAGCGAGAGCCTTTCCGCCTTCGTCTACACTTTGAATGACGCGAATGCGCGCGCGACGACGACAGTCGACGCGGGCTGGGCCGGCGCGGGCAGCGCCTGCTGGGTGCGGCGCAAAGACGGCAGCTGCTGATATGGCCATCAGCAAGACAACCGGCTTTACGATCATCGAACTGATGACCGTGATCACCGTCATGGCAATCATGGCTTTTTTCGCCCTGCCGAACTTCAACGTGTGGCTGCAGAACACGCAGATCCGCACCGCCGGGGAAGCCCTGTTGAACGGGCTGCAGCTCGCGCGCACCGAGGCGGTGCGCCGTAACGTCAACGTCGAGCTGAGGCTGGACGTGTCCTCCGGCTGGACCGCCAGGGTGCCCGGCACCGGCGAGGTCATTCAATCCCGGCTTGCCGCGGAAGGCTCGTCCGCCGCCGCTGTCGCCATTACGCCTCTCGGCGCCAATATCGTTACTTTCAACAGCTTCGGTACTATTGCCGCCAACGCCGACGGCACGAATCCGATTACCGAAATCAAGATCGACTCGCCGGTGCTCGCCGCCGCGGACAGCCGGGAGCTGTGCATCATGGTCAGGACCGGCGGTGCCGTCCGGATGTGCGACCCGCAGGTGGCTGCCACCGATACGCGCTCTTGCGGGGCCGCGATACCGGCCGGTTGCCTGTAAGGCGGCGGTATGGAGAAAATTATGAACCTCTCCCCTACACCAGGCACGCGGCAGAAGGGTGCCACGCTGCTCGAAGCGCTGATCGGCATACTCATCTTCTCGGTCGGCATCCTGGCGCTGGTCGGCATGCAGGCGCTCGCGATCAAGCAGATGACGGACGCCAAGTACCGCAGCGACGCCGGTTTTTTCGCGAACGAGATCATCGGCCACATGTGGGTGAACCGCGGCAACCTCAATTTATACGCGTTTACCGGGACTGGCACGCCGCCGGCCGCGCTCGATAGCTGGGTCACCAGCATTCAGAACGGGCTACCCGGCGTCACCCCCGCGGCCAACCTCCCGATCGTCGCCGTAGTGGGCACCACGGTCACGGTGACGGTCCGCTGGCAAGTACCGGGCGGCTCCGCGGCGCACCGCCATATCACAATGGCTTACATCAACGGTTGAGCCATGGACAGGATTTCAAACAGGAACAGTGCGCCCCGCGGCCGCTCCCGCGGCATGAGCCTGGTCGAGCTGCTGGTCGCGGCCGCGATCGGCATTATCGCGAGCCTCGCGATCTTCCAGGTGTTCGCGGTTTTCGAAGGGCAGAAGCGCACCACCACGTCCGGCGGCGAAGCCCAGACCAACGGCACGCTCGCGCTGTTCTCGATCGAGCGCGAGGTGCGGTTGTCAGGTTACGGATTCAACGCAGCCGATCTGGTGGGGTGTGCCGCGCAGGGCTGGGACGAGCAGACCAGCGCCGCGATTGCGCCGTGGACGCTGGCGCCCGTCGTCATCACCCAGGGCGCCGGCAGCACGCCGGGCGTCGCCGGTTCGCCGGACACCATCATGGTGATGTATGGCAACGGCGACCAGCTGCCCGCGCCGGTGACCCTCGGTGTCAACAGCCTTGGAACCACCGATGATTTCTTCAAGATCTTCAACCCCTTCGGATTCAGGAAGGGCGACGTGGTGGTATTCGCCGAAGCAGGTAAACCATGCACGCTGGCGCAAATCAGCGAGGTTCCTCCGGCAACCGGCGACAGCACCAGGCTCAACGTCCAGCCAGGCACTTTCGTGAATGCCGCCGGCGCCACGGTGCCCACGCGCTACAACAATCCCGCCGGGTTGGGAACTGCTTACACCACCAGCGGCAAGGTGTTCAACCTCGGCGACACGCCGATCATCAAGACACTCTCGGTACCACTACCTAACGCACAGGTGGTGTCGCAGTCGCTTGGGTCGGCGACGGCCATGCCGCTCTACGACGGCATCGCCCAGTTGCAGGCCCAGTACGGGAAAGACACCAACAACGACGGCATCGTGGACCTGTTCGATGAAGTCACCCCCACCAACACCGCCGGCTGGGCGGCGGTACTGGCGGTGCGCATCGCGATCGTCGCGCGCTCGAGCCTCTACGAGAAGATTGAGGTCAGTCCGGCCACCCTCCGTCTGTGGGAGGATTCCGCGGCCGTGCCGACGACCACCGGCCCGGTATGGACGCTGACTGCCGACGAGCGGCATTACCGCTACAAGGTGTTCCAGACGGTGATCCCGCTGCGCAACATGATCTGGAGGCCACAGTGAAATTCCTCAGTTCCGGGTTCCGGGTTCAGGGTTCAGGGTTCCACTCCCCCAGTTCGGGGCTCCGGGTTGCCAGTTCGGGATGCGCACCGGGCAGCCGAACCTCAAGCGCGCCGCGTCTGGTCATGCACGCGTTGCGTTCAACTCGGAACACGGAACCCGGAACACGGAACCGTCAATCTGGCGCGGTGCTGTTCATCGCCCTCATTGTCCTGGTCGCGATGACGCTGGCCGGCATCGCCATCATGCGCTCGGTGGACACCGCGACGCTGATCGCCGGCAACCTCGCCTTCAAGCAGGGCACGGTCCAGTCCTCGGACAACGGCGTCGAGGTGGCTTATCAATGGCTGCTCGCGAACCGGGCCGTGCTGAGCATCAGCAATACCCCCCAAGGTTACAACTCCGGCATCGCCAGTCCGGTCTGGACCAACCCCGCGACATGGGCCACCTCGATCACGGTAGGCACGGACGCGTCCGGCAACACGATCTCGTACCAGGTCCACCGCATGTGCAATTGCCCCCAGGTGCCGTACAACGGCGTCTGCGCGGCAACCGGACTATCCAACCAGTGCGCGCTGGACAACCCGGCCGCTGCGGCAACGCCGCCGGCGCCGGGCGAGGGCGAAAGCTTCTCGGTCGGCGCGCCGGGCTATCTGCAGGACCCGAAGGTGTATTACCGCATCACCGTGCGCAGTCAGGGCCCGCGCAGCAGCGTGAGCTACATACAGGCAATGGTTGCAATCGCGCTATGAAACGCTCTGAAATCCTGTGTAACGCGCACCGAATACCCATGGAGAGCATCATGAAACACCTGAAAACCGTCCGCTTCGTTTCCCTTGCGCTGGCTGTGTCGGCGACGCTCGCGTTGCCGTCCGTGCCCGCCGGCGCGGCGCAGACCGATATCTCGTCAGTGCCGCTCGGCACCGCGTCCTCGACCACGGTGCTGCCCAATCTCATGTTCATACTCGACGATTCGGGCAGCATGGGCCGTTACATCATGCCGGATAACATTAACGGCTCGAATACCTGCAAGAGCTACGTCCTCAGTAGCGGCGGCGCGACGAGCACCAACTGTATACTGGATTCCGGCAACACGAATACAGTCTCCCCGACTACGGACAGCGTCCGGCACGTCCCCGCGCAGGAGTGGCCGGTGGGTCCTCCGGCGTACGCCGCCGAATTCAACACCATTTACTACAACCCGCAGATCACTTACAAGCCGGGCAAGGACCGGGCCGGCGCCGAGATGCCAGGCTTCGGTTCGCCGTGGACCGCTGTGAAGGTCAATCCCTACGTCAGCACCAACACGTTTGACCTGACTACCCTGTTCCCTGAACCGGTGTTCTGCACTGCCAGCAACTCAACGGCCACGGACAACACGGCTTGCCGGCGCAATGGCTACGACACCACCGGCACAACGCTGCTCGCGTCGTTCCGTTACAGCAACGCAACGGCGCCCGTCGACGGCAGCTTCGGCTGGCCGATCTCGACCGCCTCAGGGGCGTTCCGCTACATCAGGATGCGTTTCGGCGGACCGTATTACTACACGATCCTGCCGCGGGAGCACTGCGCGGACATCAACCTGACGACCTGCGTGCTGTCGGCCACGCCGACCGGGGTGAACACCATTCCAGCAGCGGTCCGGTATTGCACGACAGCCACGCTCGCGAACCAGACCGCCGTGGTGAGCGGCGGTTCCCCGGCCAGTTGCCAGGCCAAACTTGACGGCTCGCACACGAACCTGCGCTACGGCACCTTCGTCCGCACGGACATCGTATCCACCGTCACGACTTATAGCGGCCGCCCGAACCGGACGGACTGCGCATCGCGGCCGGTCTGTGACTACACCGAGGAAATGACCAATTTCGCGAACTGGCACGCCTACTACCACACGCGCATGCAGACCATGAAGACCGCCGGCGGCCGCGTGTTCGCCGACATGGACGACCGCTACCGCATCGGCTTCGTGACCATCAACGCCGCGGACAGCACGAAGTACCTCAAGATCGACAAATTCGAGCCGGTTCACAAGGGTAACTGGTACGACAAATTCTACGGCCAGGCGCCGGCCAGCAGCACGCCGCTGCGGCAGGCGCTGTCCCGCGTCGGGCGCCATTACGCCGGCCAGACCAATGGCATCAACAGTTTCATGCCGGACGACCCGATCCAGTACAGCTGCCAGCAGAACTTCGCGCTGCTCACCACCGACGGCTACTGGAACGGCTCCGGCGGCAAGAAGTTGGACGGCACCACCGACATGGACAACCAGGACAACGTGACCGAGGCCTACGTCAGCCGCCCCACCGGAACGCTCGACGGGTTCGGGGAGACGAGCGTCCCCAGCACCGTGGATCGGACGCTGGAGCAGGTCGTGTGCACCGGTAACAGTACCACCAATTTTTCCGGCACGCAGGAAACCAACTGCGGATGCTCGAACAACTTCAAGCGCATCAAACAGAGAACGCGCGATGTCGTCACCAGCCCGACGCCCGGCACCACCTACACCTTCCAGGACATCACGGCGTGCGATGCGCTGCAATCGCAGACCGCCAGGCCGGTCGACGTGGTGGAGACAAGGGTTTGCACGGGCACCAGCAGCGTCACCTTCGCCGATGGCCAGTCCCGGTCGTGCACTTGCAGCAGCAGCAGAAGGGAATACATCCGGCAGACGAAGACCGGCGCGACGGAGACCGTGACGACCTACGACGGCGTCTCGCCGGCAACTGCCGTCATCGGCGGTAGCAACGCCTATCACTACAGCCTTAACGGCAGCACCTGGGTCACTACAACCTATTCCGGCGGCGGCTGCACCAACAGTTCGCTCACGGGATCGGGCCCCACGGTGACCGCGACCGGCCCGTTCGGCCCGCCGAGCACGGCCGGGGCGACGATTTCCACCGCCGATGTCACGATCACTCCGAACCCGTCGACCACCCTCGGCCTCGCGTCGACTATCACCACCGCGGGCGGCTTTGGCAACACGCTCGCCGACGTGGCGATGTACTACTACAAGAACGACCTGCGCACCACGGGGCTGCTCTCGATCACCAAGAACAACGTGCCGACGACGCCGAAAGACCCGGCGTCGCACCAGCACATGGTCACCTTCACGCTGGGCCTGGGGCTGGACGGCCTGATGAACTACCGCTCCGACTACGAAACGGCAACGGGCACCAACAGCGATTTCGACAACATACGCACCGGCGCGTCGGGTTGCTCTTTCAGCGGCGCTGGCACCTGCAACTGGCCGCAGCCGGTGGCCGATTCCCCCACGGCGCTCGACGACCTGTGGCACGCCGCAGTGAACGGGCGCGGCCTCTATTTCAGCGCGAAAAACCCGAACTCGCTGCAGAGCGGGCTCACTACCGCGCTCGCCGCGATCAAGGTCTCGACCGGCGCCGCGGCGTCCTCCGCGACCAGCACGCCGAACCTCACCCCGACCAACAACTTCATCTACAGCTCGACCTACCGCACGGTCAACTGGGACGGCGAGGTCATTGCGGAACGCATCGACGTGGTCTCCGGCGCAGTGGTGGCCGGCAATGCGTGGCCGGCGGGCACGGCGGGCGCCCAGCTCAACGCAAGAACGGCAGCGGCGACCGACACCAGGGCGATATTCACCCTGGATCCCACCGATGCGAGCCGCGGGCTCAAGGATTTCCTCTACAGCAAGCTCGCGGGTTCCGAGCCGGCGTGGTTCGACGATCAGTGCACCGACGCGCCCCTCATCTGGCCACAGTGCGGCGCGATGTCGCCGACCGACCTGGCGATCGCCAACAGTGGGAACAACCTGGTCAACTGGCTGCGCGGGCAACGGCAGCACGAGGGCAGCTACTTCCGCCGGCGCGATAACATCATGGGCGATACCGTCAACTCCAAGCCCGCCTTCCTCGCCCCGCCCAGCCTGGCCTACGGCGACGCGGTAACGCCCGATTACCCCTCGTTCAAGGCGGGACCGGCTGCCACCCGGCCGCAGGTGCTGTTGATCGCGGCCAATGACGGCATGCTGCACGCGTTCCACGGCGGCACGGTTGATGCAACCGGGGTTGTTACTGACGGCGGACAGGAGCTGTGGACCTACGTGCCGCGCATGCTGATGCCCGAGCTGTACAAGCTGGCGGCGACCAATTACGACACCAATCACCGCTACTTCGTGGACGGCTCGCCCACCACCATGGACGTATTCATCGGCGGCGCGTGGAAGACGATACTGGTGGGCGGGCTGAATGCCGGCGGGCGCGGTTTCTACGCGCTCGACGTCACCGACCCGACCGCGACCGGGGTCAAGGCCCTGTGGGAAATCTGTTCGAATCCGGCGCTGTGCGCGATTTCCGATCCCGACATCGGCTACTCCTACGGTCAGGCGACCATCACCAAGCGGCCCAGCGACGGCAAGTGGGTGGTCATCGTTTCCTCGGGCTACAACAACGTCGCTCCGGGCGACGGCGGGGGCTATCTCTACGTGCTCGATGCGGTCACCGGCGCGATTCTCAGCAAGACCGCCACCGCGGTATCGGGCACCAACGTGGGCAACACGACGACGCCGAGCGGCTTTGCCAAGATGGCCGGATTCGCAACCAACTTCGCGGTGAACAACACCACGCCCACCGTCTACGGCGGAGACCTGCTCGGCAACGTGTGGCGCTTCGATCTGTCCACCAATGCCGCCGCTCCGGACGGCGTCACCGCTCAGCGCCTCGGCCAGGCAATGGACGGCGTCGGCGCGGGCGCCAAGCCGCAGTCCATCACGACGAAACCCGAGATCACGCGCTTCGATGCCGGCTTCAACGTGATCTACGTCGCGACCGGACGCTTCATCGGCTCGTCCGATTTACAGGACCCGGCGTCGTTTATTCCGGCACTCGACCTGGCGTACCAGCAATCGACGTACGCGATAAAGGACACCGGGACCGACCTCGGCATCCTCCGCTCCGCCGGCGCCAATCTGGTGCAGCAAACGCTGATCGTGATCGACTCGACCAGCCGCACGATAAGCAACAACTCCGTCACCTGGAGCACGCAGAACGGCTGGTACGTGGACTTCAACCCGGCCAGCGAATCGCCGGGCGAGCGGGTCAACATCGACATCCAGCTGGTGCGCGGCGTGCTGCTGGTGGAGACCAACGAGCCCAACGACGACGCCTGCTCCAGCGGCGGCAACAGTTTCTTCTACCAGTTCGACTACCGGTCCGGATCGTACGTCTCGTCCGCGCCCGGCGGAGTGGTCGGGATACTGCAGGGCCAGGCGCTCGCCGCCGGATTCGTGGTCTACCGGCTGCCGAGCGGCCAGTTAAAGTACACCGGCATCGACGTCACCGGCCAGAAGAAGACCGGCGGCGTGAACCCGGGATCGGGCGGCTCGCTCGGCCGGCGCGTGTCCTGGCGCGAGTTGATGTAAGTAATAACCGGGCCGGCGGCAGGCGCGGAACGCCCGCCGCCGTTTCGGTTCTGATGTCAGATTGATCGCTATGCTGAAAAACAAGTCCGGAATCCTCGCCGCGGTTGCGTTGGCGGCAACCAGCCTGGGCCACGCCCAGCCTTCCGCCGAACCCGTGTCAGCCACGCACCTCGCGCAGGCCTCGACTTCCAGGAAGGAGCCGCCGACGCGGGCGGCGCGTTCCAGCGAAGTGAGAGTCCGCGTGCTGATGCTGACGGACAGCAAGCCGTACAAGAACGAGGAGGAATACATCGAAGTCGGCGGCGTGCGCTACATCCATTTCAGCTCGCCGCGGCTGAAGGCCCGGGGCCGACCCCTGGAAGAGCCCAGACTGCGCTACCCCACTGGAGAGTTCAGCCAGAAAAACGGCGCAGTCCTCCTGCAGTTGCTGATCAACGAGCAGGGAGTGCTGGAGCAGACCGACGTGGTGTGCGCCGCGCCGCCGTTCGAACGCAGCGCGCTGGAAAGCGTGGCCGGGCTCAAGTTCCAGCCGGCCCTCGCCAGGGAGGGCCCCGTGAAGAGCTACATGCTGGTGGAATTCGGCTACGGCAAGGGATTGCCGTGCGGCAGGATACCGGACTGAATCGGCGTCAGCCGAACCCCTTCAGCAGCGGTTAGACCACTGCCTCCGCAACGCCCGAAACATGAGGCGGAGGGCGGTCGCTTGCTCGCGCCGTTAACACGGTCAGATACCTGCGCCTACGCCTTGATTCGTAAAGTATTTAACACATAAAGTTTTGCCTGGATGTGCCGTAATTAACATGCTCCGCCGGGTCATTCTGTTAGATTGATTTCGCAACCGCAAACAGCATGAAAACACCGATGCTTCTTGCGGTTGCGGAGATCCAGATATTTGTCCGGGGGGACAGACGTGAGAATACAGCGACGGAGTCCGTCGACACGACCCTGCTGCAGATGGTCAAGGCTCGAGCGCCCTGAGGCGTCACGCGTTCCGGCAGTACCGGCATCTCCTTCCGCAACGTCTTCCCTGCCCGCAATCGGTCCAGCGCGCGCGCGCCTCGCCGCGGCGGGATTCACGTTGATCGAGCTCATGATCGCGGTGGCCATCGTCGGCATACTCGCGGCGATCGCCTATCCGTCGTACCAGGACCATCTGCGCAAGGGCCGCAGAGCCGCCGCCCAAAGCTTCTTGATCGACGTCGCCGCCCGCCAACAGCAGTACCTGATCGACGCGCGCAGCTACGCCGCGGGAGCAGGCGCGATCGGCTCGCTCAATCTTGCGTTGCCGGTCGACGTCTCCAGGTTCTACACCGTGACGATCGGTCCGGCAGCACCCACGCTGCCACCCTCCTACACCATCACCGCGACCCCCATCACGGGCTCGGTGCAGATCCCGGATGGCGCGCTCTCGCTCGATCACCAGGGCTCTAAGACGCGCAACGGGCAAGCGGGATGGTAGCCATGATGTACCACTCGCGCCCACAGCAGGCTCGTCCGGCAAGTGCGCGGCGCAGCGCCCGGCGCTCACCGGCCACCGCGCGCGGATTCACGATCACCGAGACGATGGTCACCGTGTCGGTGATGGTGATCCTGATCGGTCTCGCGACCCCCAGCTTCCGCGAGATCATCCTGGCGCAGGGGGTGAAAACCGCGAGCTTCGACGTGTTCGCGGGTCTGGTACTGGCGCGCAGCGAAGCGGTCACCCGCAATACCACGGTCACCATAGCCCCCAGCGGAGGAAACTGGTCCGACGGCTGGACCATTTCCGATGCCAGCGGCGAGGTGGTGAGACGCCAGGACCGGACGCCCAAGGTCATCATCTCCGGTCCGGGGAGCGTGACCTTCAACGGCGCCGGGCGCGTCACCACCGGCGGGACCTCGATCAGCCTCATGGCGAACGGCGGCCAGGTTCAGCATGCGCGCTGCATCACCATCGATTTGAGCGGCCGGCCGGTGCAGAAGCAGGAGAGGTGCTTCTGATGCGCAAGCTACAGAATCGTCCGGATAAAATCGGGCGCGGCGCCACCCTGATCGAGGTGCTGATCACAGTCGTGATCCTCACCTTCGGTCTTCTCGGCGTTTCGGGAATGCAGGCGCGCATGCATCTGGCGCAGGCCGAGTCGTACCACCGGTCGCACGCGATCCTGCTGCTTCAGGACATCGTGGATCGCGTCAACGCCAACCGCAACAACGCGGTGAACTACGCCACCGCCGGGGCGCTGGGCACCGGCAACGCGGTGCAGGATTGCACCGGGCTCACCAGCGCCGCGCTCGACCTCTGCCAGTGGAACAACGCGCTGCTCGGCACGGCAGAAAGCACGGCGAGCGGGCAGTCGGCCGGCGGGATGATCGGCGCGCGCGGCTGCATCGCCAACGTCGTCGCCACCATGCCGCGCGAGTTCGTGATCGCCGTGACGTGGCAGGGGATGGTGCGCACCGTGGCGCCCGCCTCCACCATTTGCGGTCAGGGACTGTATGGCGACGAGCAGACACGGCGCGCCCTGATCGCCCGCGTCACGATCGGCTGCCTGCAGAACGACCCAACCACCGGGCTGTGCGTGACGCCATGAGGCACGCTGCCATGAATTTCCGACAGCGGGTGCTTTCCGCGCGCGCGCGCGCGGACGGCTTCTCGCTGGTCGAACTCATGGTCGCGATGGCGATCGGTTTCATATTGCTGGCGACCCTCCTTGTCGTGTTCTCGAACGCAAGCTCGGCGCGCGGCGAGCTCGAGCGCAGCAGCCGTCAGATCGAGAACGCGCGCTATGCCGTGGAACTGCTCTCCGACGATTTGCGGGTCGCAGGATACTACGGCGAGGCCAACGTAGCGGCGCTCGCGGCCCCCGCGGCGCTGCCCGACCCGTGCTCGACCGTGCCGGCGGAGTGGGCAGCGGCCATGCCCATCCACGTCCAGGGTTACGACGGCGGCTTCGGGGCGCCGGCCTGCGTGCCGCCGGACATCAAGGCGAATACCGACATACTGGTCGTACGGCGCGTCAAGACGTGCGCCGCGGGCGTCGCGGGCTGCGAGGCCACGATTTCCGGCAAGCCGTACGTGCAGTCCTCCCTGTGCAACACCGAGACGACCCCGACCGTCGTGGGGCTGTTCGGCACGACGGCGTTCCCGCTGACGCGCAAGGACTGCACCACGCCTGCGGCGCTGCGCGAGTACGTGGTCAACGTTTATTTCATCAGCGCCAACAATCGCGCGGGCCAGAACATTCCCACCCTCATGCGGCTGGAGTTGACGGGCTCGACGATGGCGCAGGTACCGTTGGTCGAAGGAATCGAGGAGATGAACATCGTGTACGGCATCGACAACGACGGCGACGGCCAGCCGGATGCGTACACGGCCGACCCGACCAGTTACACCTACGGCGGCTGCACCGTGTGCACGGCAGTCAACAACTGGTCCAACGTCGTGACCGCACAGCTCCACGTCCTGGCGCGGAGCCTGGATCGCTCGCCCGGCTACAGCGACACCAAGACCTACTCTCTGGGACCCGATGCCGCAGGCAATGCGATCACCGTGGGACCGCCGAACGACAGCTACCGCCGGCACGTCTACACCGCGACGGCGCGGATCGTGAATCCCGCCGGCAGGAGGGACCGGCCGTGAACGCGGGAATTCGCAGACAGGAAGGCGCGACGCTGGTCATCGCGCTCATCATGCTGGTGGTGATCACGCTGCTCGCCGTGAGCTCGTTCGGCACCACCAGCATGAACCTCAAGGTGGTCGGAAACATGCAGTCTCGCGGTGAAGCGCTCCACGCCGCGCAGCAGGCGATCGAGACGGTGATCAGCACTCCGCAGTTCATCGCGAACCCGGCCAACGCCGTGCTCAATCCGTGCGGGACCGCCAATACCTTGTGCACCGATCTCACCGGCGACGGCACGCCGGATTACACCACCCGGCTCAATCCCGCGCCTTCGTGCGTCTCGGCGAAAGCGATCAAGGTGAGCGAACTCACCCTCTCCAACGCCGAGGACCTGGGTTGCGCGGCGGGCCAGGCCCAGCAGTTCGGCATCGCGGGCGTCGGGAGCGGCGACTCGCTATGCGCCAATACGGCCTGGGACATCACCGCGGATGCCAGCGCGACAGCCTCCCGCACCAGGGTGACAGTAACGCAAGGCGTTGCGGTACGCATCAGCGCCGACGACATGACCAGCGCTTGCCCGTGAGCGTTGGCCGGACACCACCAGGAGCCGCCATGCCCAGCTTCCATAGCCGCCTGATCAGCACCGTCCTCGCGCTGGCGCTGGTCGCCGCGTCGCCCTCGTCCGTGAACGCGGAGGACATCGACCTCTTCGTCGGCTCGTCTCCTGCGACCGCCGCGAACCGACCCAACGTGCTGATCGTCATCGACAACAGCGCCAACTGGTCGGCCGCGAGCCAGCAATGGGCCGGCGGGGTCAAGCAGGGACAGTCCGAGCTGCGCGCGCTGAGAACCGTGGTCGGCGAGCTCACCGATAGCGTCAACGTCGGGCTCATGCTGTTCACGCCCGGCAGTGGCAGCAACAAGGACGGCGCCTACGTCCGCTACCACGTGCGCCAGATGGCCGCGACGAACAAGGCGGCGCTGCAGCAGCTGATCGGTGACAGCAGTTGCCTCGACGGGTCGAACAGCCTGAACGGGACGCCCAACTGCCTGTTCAAGAACTTCGACACCCCAACCGAAAAAGTGGGCACGGCGAAAACCGACTACAGCGCCGGGTTGTTCGAGGCCTTCAAGTACTTCGGCGGTTACACCAGCCCGGCGAACGCCCAGAACGGCATCGCGGGCACGCCGGTCAACGCGAGCCAATTCGGACCCGACCGCTATTCGGGCGACCCCGACGCGAAATCCGACCCGGCGGCCTACGTCAACGGCGCGACCGATCCGTTCAAGCGCGTTTATCGATCACCAATAGACGTAACCAACGGCTGTACCAAGAACTACATCATCTTCATCGGCAACGGCTTCCCGACGCAGGATTCGCCGAGTACCCTGTTGAGCGGCGTCGCGGGGGATACGCGGCAGCTGCCGATGGCGCAGTTCACGACGACCAGCACACAGCAGTGCACGGTGCTTGCGAGCGCGTGCGCTAGCAGCAACACCGTCCCGGCCAGCGTGATCAGCGCCAATCCCGGGTTCGCCAGCTATCAGGGCTCGGATACCGGGGGCACTGCCGGCTGCTCGGGCGCTCAGACGGTACGTCAGTACAGCGGTTGCAATACCGTCCTCTCGGTGACGCCGACGGGCATTTCCGCGGTGCCGTCTGCGAGCGATACGCGCTACGCCGACGAGTGGGCCAAGTACTTGTACACCACCGACGTGAACGTCGAGGGCGGCCAGCAGAACGTCGCGGTCTACGCGATCGACGTATTCAAGGACGCCCAGGACGCGCGCCAGACCGCGCTCCTCAACAGCATGGCGAAACACGGCGGCGGCCGCTATTTCCAGGCGACCAGCGAGCAGGCAATCTTGAACGCCCTGCGCGAGATCCTGGTCGAGATTCAGGCGGTGAACAGCGTGTTCGCCTCGGCAAGCCTGCCGATCAACGCCACCAACCGCGCCCAGAACGAAAACCAGGTGTTCATCGGCATGTTCCGCCCGGACGCCGACGGCAGGCCACGGTGGCACGGCAATCTGAAACGCTACCAGGTCGCGATGTTCGGGGCGGAGGCCAAGCTCGCCGACATGAATGGGGCTGAGGCAGTCTCGGCCGCGACCGGCTTCCTGCAGTCCTGCGCCTCCAGTTTCTGGACCCAGGACAGCGGAGCCTACTGGAACTTTTCCGCGATCAGTGCGGGGCAGTGCACGACCGCGAGCACCGGCCCGTTCTCCGACCTGCCCGACGGGCCGCTGGTCGAGAAAGGCGCGGCGGCGGGGGTCCTGAGAAGGGGCAATGATCCCGCCTCGGTTACGCCCTCATACGCTGTCAACCGCACCATGCTCACGTGCCCGAGCACGGGCAGTTGCGCGAGCCTGCTTCCCTTCAACACCGCCAACGTCAGCCAGGCGGCGGTCGGGGCGGCGGACGCGGCCGCGCACCAGAGGATCATCGACTATACGCTCGGGAAGGACGTCAACGATGAGAACGCCAACGCCGATCTCGTGGAAGTGCGGGCCTCGGTCCACGGCGACGTCGCGCACTCGCGCCCGCTGCCGGTTAACTACGGCGGCTCGACCGGCGTCGTCGTCTACTACGGAGCGAACGACGGCACGTTCCGCGCGACTTCCGGCGCGGACGGGCGCGAGTTGTGGGCGTTCGTCGCGCCGGAGCATCACGGCAAATTGAAGCGATTGGCCGACAACGGCCCGCTGATCACCTATCCGGGCACGCCGCCCGCCGCCGCCTCGCAGAGCAAGGATTACTTCTTCGACGGCGCCGTCGGGGTGTTCCAGAACGTGGACAATTCCCAGGTCTGGGTCTTCCCGACAATGCGCCGCGGCGGGCGCATGCTCTACGCCTTCGACGTGACCTCTCCGACTGCACCCGCTCTCAAGTGGCGAGTAGGCTGCCCGAATCTCACCAACGACGCCGGCTGCACCGCGGGCTTCGCCGGGATCGGCCAGACCTGGTCGTTCCCGAACGTGGCGCGAATCAAGGGTTTGAACAGCGGCAACGACCCGGTGATCGTCATGGGCGGCGGGAACGACGCGTGCGAAGACGCCGATACCTCAGTTCCGTCCTGTGCCGGCGCCGGCGTCAAAGGCAAGAAGGTTTACATGATCGACGCCGGCAGCGGCGCCCTGCTTGCAAGTTTTGACACCCTCCGGAGCGTCACCGCCGATGTGACGCTGGTCGACCGCGATTTCGACGGCATGGTCGACCACGCGATCGTGGCGGACACGGGTGGCAACCTCTACCGCATCGACTTTGTCGACCCGGCTACCCGCCTGCCGCTCCCCGCGGCCAGTTGGACGATCTATCACCTGGCCCGAACCAACAGCGCCGGGCGCAAATTCCAGTTCGCGCCGGCAGCCCTCGCCACCAATGACCGGGTCTACATCGCACTCGGATCCGGGGACCGGGAGCGCCCGCTCCAGAGCAACTACCCGTACGTGGAGAGCATCGCGAATCGCTTCTACATGTACGTGGACGCCTTCTCCACTGCCAGCGTGCCGGTGAATCTGGATGGCGGCACCATGGCCAACTTCACGAGCAACACGACGTGCGCGACGACGCTGGGCAGCAGCTTGAACGGCTGGTACATGGATCTCAACACGGGGCGTGGCGAGCAGACGGTGACCTCGGCGACGATATTCGGTGGCCTGATCTTCTTCAGCACCAACCGGCCGATGCCGGCCACGCCCGGGCAGTGCGGCGCCAATCTCGGAGAAGCGCGCGGCTACGCGGTGAACCTGTTGAACGCCTCGGGCGCCGTCAACACCGAATCGCTGTGCGGGGCCGATCGTTCCGGCGTATTTCTCGGCGGTGGCCTGCCCCCTTCACCGGTAGTGGGGAGAGTGCTCGTTGGCGGCAAGCCGGTGACGGTCATGATCGGCGGCGTCCAGCGCTCCGGGGGCGCCAGCTCGCCCATCGGCGCGCAAAGAGTCCGGCCGGCGATCACTCAGAAGCGGCTGCGCACCTACTGGTATACGCACGGCGACAAGTAGCACACCGGAGGGAGGAAGAGGGGCCCCAACTTCAGTTGGGGATCTGACCCCGGAGATGGGCAAGCGACCGACGCGACGTTGCGGAATACTTGCTACTACGGGTTCGGAGGTCGCGGTGCCGGCGCCGAGCGCCGGCATCAGGCCAGGCCCTTCGGCAGCGGGAACACCACTCTTTCGGCAATGCCCTGCGACTCGGTGGCGGGCGCGGCGCCAAGCTGACCGAGTTTGTCGACCACCTGCTGCACCAGCACCTCGGGCGCCGATGCCCCCGCAGTCACACCGACCACGCTTTTGCCCGCCACCCATTCGGGCTTGAGTTCGGAGGCGTTGTCCACCATGTAGGCCGCCACGCCCTGCTGCTGGGCAACCTCGCGCAAGCGGTTGGAGTTTGAGCTGTTGGGCGAGCCCACCACGATTACCACTTCGCATTGCCGCGCCAGCGCCTTCACCGCGTCCTGGCGATTCTGCGTGGCGTAGCAGATGTCGTCTTTTTTGGGACCGACGATGGCGGGAAAGCGCTGTTTCAGGGCGTTGATGGCGAGTTGCGCGTCGTCCACCGACAGCGTGGTCTGGGTTACGAAGGCAAGGTTGTTCTCGTCATCCACCTTGAGCCGGGCCACGTCCTCCGGCCGCTCGACCAGGTACATGCCGTTTTCGCTCTGCCCCATCGTCCCCTCGACTTCGGGGTGGCCGCGATGGCCGATCATGACGATCTCGCGCCCGCGGTTGCGCATCTTCGCCACTTCCACGTGCACCTTGGTCACCAGTGGGCAGGTCGCGTCGAATACCTTGAGCCCGCGCGCGTCGGCATCCTGCCGCACCGCCTGCGACACGCCGTGGGCGCTGAAGATCACCGTCGAGCCCAGCGGCACCTCCGAGAGATCTTCCACGAACACGGCGCCCTTCTGCCGCAGGTCCTGCACCACGAACTTGTTGTGCACGACCTCGTGGCGCACGTAGATCGGCGCGCCGTGAAGCTTGAGCGCGCGCTCCACGATCTCGATCGCGCGGTCGACGCCGGCGCAGAAGCCGCGGGGATTGGCGAGCAGTACTTGCATCAGCTACTTAACCGGAAGAAGGAGATGAAATTATACGCCGTTCCCCTCGTCGCTCATCCCTCGTCCCTCGTCCCTCGTCTCGGGACGAGCGCGTCCCAGATCAGCAGCGCCGCCCCGCACGTGATGGCGGAGTCCGCGACGTTGAAGGCGGGCCAGTGGTAGCCAAACGCGTGAAAATCGAGGAAATCGATCACCGCCCCGTGCAGCACCCGGTCGATAACGTTGCCGACCGCCCCGGCCAGGACCAGCGACAGCGCCAGCGCGAACGGGCGCTGGTGCGGGTAGCGGCGCAGCAGGGTGACGATCCACGCCGAGGCGATGAGCGCGATGCCGATGAAAAAGCCGCGCTGCCAGCCGCCCGCGTCCGACAGGAAGCTGAAAGCAGCGCCGGCGTTGTACACCAGCACCAGGTTGAAGAACGGGGTCACCGCGACGACCTGGTTCAGGGCGAGTTGCTGGACGGCGACGACCTTGGTGATCTGGTCCGCCGCCACCAGCAGCGCCGAGAGTGCGAGCCACTTCGTCATGAGCCGGTTCTTACGCATGCTGGCGCGGCTCGCCGTCGCCAAAAAGATTGGACACGCAGCGTCCGCACAGCGCGGGGTGCTCGGTGTTGCCGCCCACGTCCGCGCGATAGTGCCAGCAGCGCTCGCACTTGGAATGCGGGCTTGCCGTTACCCTGATCCTGACACCGGGCATGCCCGCGGCCACCACTGCGTCGGCAGGCGCTCCCTCCGCCACCCGCGCCTGCGACGTGATGAAAACGAAGCGCAGGTCGTCGCCGAGCGACCGGAGAAACTCCCGGTTTTCGCCGTTCGCGAACAGCTCAACCTCTCCGGCCAGCGAGGATCCGATGCTCCCGCCCACCCGCAGCGCCTCGAGCTGCTTCAGCACGTCCGAGCGCAGCCCGCGCAGCTTCGTCCAGCGCTCGCGCAACTGCGCGGCGTCCCGCGGCAGCCGGAATTCGTACCAGGTCTGCTCGAACACGCTGCTGCCACCGCCCACCAGCTGTTCCCACACCTCCTGCGCGGTGAAGGACAGGATCGGCGCCAGCAGCCGCGTCAGCGACTGGGTGACGTGATAGAGCGCGTTCTGCGCCGAGCGCCGTGCGCGCGAACCGGCGGGCGCGGTGTAGAGGCGGTCCTTGAGGATGTCGAGGTAGAAGCCGCCGAGCTCCTCGGAGCAGAAGGTCTGCAACTTCTGCGCCACCAGGTGAAACTCGTAATTGCCGTAGTGCCCGGGCGCGGCCGGGTGCTTCACGCCAGGTTCGGGGGACGCCAGGCTCGCTTGCAGGTCATAGGTCATCACCCAGGCGTAGCGGTCTATCTCCAGCCACTCATCCACCGGCAGCACGTCGCGGGCAAGGTCAAAATCGGCAAGGTTGGCAAGCAGGAAGCGCAGCGTGTTGCGGATGCGGCGATAGGACTCGACGACGCGCTTGAGGATCTCGCTCGAGATGGTGAGCTCGCCCGAGTAGTCGCTGCTGGCGACCCACAACCTGAGGATATCCGCGCCGAGCGTATCCATGATGGTCTGCGGCGCCATCGCGTTGCCCCTGGATTTCGACATCTTGCGGCCCTCGAGGTCGATGACGAATCCGTGCGTAAGCAATCCCCGATAAGGCGGCACGCCGTCCATCATGGACGCGACCAGGAGCGAGGAATGAAACCAGCCGCGGTGCTGGTCGGAGCCCTCCAGGTAGAGGTCGGCCGGAAACGTGGATTCTTCGCGGTGCGAGCCGCGCAGCACCGTGCAATGGGTCGAGCCGGAATCGAACCAGACGTCGAGCGTGTCCTTGACCTTCTCGTAGCGCTCGGCGTCGTCGCCCAGCAGCTCCCCGGCATCAAGCGACTGCCAGGCCTCGATGCCGCCCTGCTCCACGCGCTTCGCAACTTGCTCCAGCAGGTCGAGCGCGCGCGGATGGAGCTCGCCGGTCTCCTGGTGGATGAAGAACGGCATCGGCACGCCCCACTGCCGCTGGCGCGACAGGGTCCAGTCGGGACGGTTGGCGATCATGCCGTGGAGCCGTGCCTTGCCCCACCCCGGGTAGAACGCCGTTGCCTCCACGCCGCGCAACGCCGTCGCCCGCAACGATTCCGCCGGTTGCGCGCCGTTATAGCCGGGCACCTCGTCCATGCCGGCGAACCATTGCACCGTTGCGCGCAGGATCACCGGCGTCTTGTGGCGCCAGCAGTGCATGTAGCTGTGAACGTGGTCCTGCCTCGCGAACAGCACGCCGTGTTCCTGGAGCGCCTGCACGATCTTCGGGTTCGCCTTCCAGATCATCTCGCCGCCGTAGAGCGGCAGCGTGGAGACGTACTTGCCGTCGCCCATCACCGGCGTGAGGATCTCGTCGTCCTTCATGCCGTAGCGGCGGCAGGAATTGAAATCCTCCACGCCGTAGGCCGGGGCGGAATGCACGATGCCAGTGCCGGTGTCGAGCGTAACGTAGTCCCCCAGGTAGACCGGCGACAGGCGGTCGTAGAACGGGTGCTTGAAGCGGAAGCCTTCGAGCGCCTCGCCCGTGCACTCGCCCAGCACCTCGTGCTGATCCAGCTTGAAGCGCGCGAGGCAAGCTGCGCGCAGATTGGCGGCGAGAATCAGCAGCCCGCGTTCCGTGCGCACCAGGCTATAGGTAAACTCGGGATGGACGTTGAGCGCCTGGTTGCCGGGCAGCGTCCAGGGGGTCGTCGTCCAAATAACCGCGTAGATTGGCCCTGTGGGAGAATCACCCAGCGCAAAAGCCCGTCCTAGTTTTTCGCGATCTTCGTCGAGAATCGCGAAACCGACATCGATTGCGATGTCGGTTCGGTCCTCGTACTCGACCTCGGCCTCGGCCAGCGCCGAGCCGCAGTCGAAGCACCAGTTGACGGGCTTCAAGCCGCGGTAGACGTAGCCTTTTTTCAACAGCGACCCCAGCGCGCGGATCTCGTCGGCCTCGTTGCGATAGGCCATGGTGAGATAGGGACGATCCCAGTCGCCGAGCACGCCCAGGCGGATGAAATCCTTCTTCTGCCGCTCGACCTGCACCGCGGCGTAGGCGCGGCACAGTTTCTGCGTCTCGTTCGTTGCCAGGTTCTTGCCGTGCTCTTTCTCGATCTGCGCCTCGATCGGCATGCCGTGGCAATCCCAGCCCGGCACGTACGGCGCGTCGAACCCCGACAGCGTCTTCAACTTGACGATGATGTCCTTGAGGATCTTGTTGACCGCGTGCCCGATGTGGATGTCGCCATTGGCGTACGGCGGCCCGTCGTGAAGGACGAACCGCGGCGCCCCGCGGCGCGCGGCGCGGATGCGCTGGTAAAAACCACGATCCTGCCAGCTCGCGAGCATCAGCGGCTCGCGCTTCGCGAGGTCGCCGCGCATCGGAAACTTCGTGTCCGGCAGGTTCAGCGTTTTCTTGTAATCAGCCATTGAAGAAGATCAGTGTTGAGTTTTTAGTTTTGAGTGTTGAGTTGCAGCATGCTTTCTTGCGGCCGTCTTTTACTCAAAACTAAACACTCAAAACTTAACACTCGTTTTCCCTGGCGTCTTGGCGTCTTGGCGGCTAAAGTAGGCTCTCGCGTTTTCGACATCAAGCGCGATCTTGCGCGTGAGCGTGGCGAGGTCGGCGTACTTCTCCTCGTCCCGGAACTTGTGCAGGAACTCCACCCGCACGTGGCTGCGGTAGAGATCGCCGCTGAAATCGAGCACGTGCACTTCCAGCACCGGCGCCCCGCCCTGCTTCACGGTCGGGCGCACGCCGAGGCTT
>CAZCGD010000565.1:0-6776 GCA_964498105.1 uncultured Streptomycetaceae bacterium | reverse complement strand
CGCTGGCGCACTGAGGCCAGGCTGACCGAGTTCCTGCATCGCTTCGAGCTCAACGAGGAACTGTCGCCTGAAGCCGCATCCGGCGGCGAGGGCAAGCGCGCGGCGCTCGCCCTCGCCTTTGCACTGCAACCCGAGCTGTTGCTGCTCGACGAGCCCACCAACCACCTCGACATCGACGGCATCGTGCAGCTCGAAAATGCATTGCTCAAGCAGCCGGCAGCGATCGTGGTGACGCACGACCGCGCCTTTCTCGATCGCTTCGCGACGCGCATCATCGAGCTCGACCGGGGACTGCTGCGCTCGTACCCCGGCAACTACTCGGACTACGAGCGGGCAAAAGCCGGCGAACTCGCCGCCGAGGCGACCGCGCAGCGCAAGTTCGACAAGTTCTGGGCGCAGGAAGAAGCGTGGATCCGCCGCGGCATCGAAGCGCGGCGCACGCGCAACGAAGGCCGCGTCACGCGGCTGAAGCACCTGCGCGAGGAACGCGCGGCGCGGCGTGAGCGAATCGGCACGGTGAAGCTCGCCATCGGCGCGGGGACCCGCTCGGGCAAGCTGGTGGCCGAACTGGCCGGCGTCTCGAAGAGCTACGCGGGACGTCCGATAGTCAAAGACCTCGACCTGCTCATCAGCCGCGGCGACCGCATCGGGCTGATCGGCGCCAACGGCGCGGGCAAGACCACCCTCCTCAGGCTGATCCTCGGCACGCTCGAACCCGACGCGGGCAGCTTGCGCCTGGGCACCAATGTTCAGCCGGCCTACTTCGACCAAATGCGGGAAGCCCTTGACCCTGAGAAAACCGTCGTCGAGACGATCTGCCCGGGCTCGGACTGGATCGAAGTGAACGGCGGGAGAAAGCACGTCATGAGCTATCTCTCCGACTTTCTCTTTCCGCCCCGCCGCGCAGAATCGCCCGTGCGCATGCTGTCCGGCGGCGAGCGCAACCGCCTGCTGCTCGCCCGGCTCTTCGCGCGGCCCGCGAACGTGCTGGTGCTCGACGAGCCGACCAACGACCTCGACATGGAATCCCTGGAGCTGCTGGAGGCGGCGCTGCAGGACTACGCCGGCACCCTCCTGCTCGTGAGCCACGACCGCGCGTTCCTCGACAACATCGTCACCCAGACCATTGCGGCGGAAGGCGGCGGCCGGTGGCGCGAATATGTCGGCGGCTACAGCGACTGGGTGCGCCAGCGCCCCGCTCCCGCCAGGGACGATAAGCCGGCAGCGAAAGCGCCGGCGCCTGCGGTGGGCACCGAATCGCCCCGGGAACGCAACCGCGTCAAGCTGAGCTACAAGGAAACCCGGGAAATGGAGACGCTGCCCGGTGAGATCGAAGCGCTGGAGGCCGAGCAGCAGGCTCTCGTCGCAAAGGCAGCCTCTCCGGACTACTACCGGCAAGCGCCCGACAATCTCCGCGCCGACCAGCGCCGCTCGGCCGAGATCGAAACGCTGCTCATGGCAAAGCTCGAACGCTGGGAAACACTGGAAAACAAGGCGAAAGCCGCCGCGTCGTGATCCTCCGCGGCACTTAGAGCGCCTAACAAAATGATTTCCCCTCCTGCCCGAGGAGGGGTGCCCGCGACAGCGGGCGGGGTGGTGGGAGCAAGTATTGCCCACGTAACCACCCCCGTATTACCGCGCCTGGCATGTTTGCTCCCACCACCCCGTCACCTGCGGTGCCACCCCTCCTCGGGCAGGAGGGGGAAGTAGAGTAAGGCCGGTCATTTTGTCAGGCGCTCTTACGAGCCTTTCTGCAAGTCGGAGATCACCGCTCGCAGGAAGCGCCCCGCCTCGCCCCCCGTCACCACGCGGTGATCGAAGGTGAGCGAGAGCGGCAGCATGCGCCGCACCACGGGCCTGTCGTCCACCACCACCACCTGTTTCGATATGCGTCCAGCACCGAGAATGGCTACCGTTGGCGGCAGCACCACCGGCGAGGCGTAGCGGCCGGCAATGGAGCCGTAGTTGGACAACGTGATGGTATTCGCGCGCAACTCCTCCGGCGGCACCTTGCGCGCCCGCGCATCGGCGATCAACTTCTCCAGCGCCGCCTTGAGGTCTTCCGGGCTGCGCTCGCCGCAGTTGCGCAACACCGGCACCAGCAGCCCGTCGGGCGTGTCCACCGCGATACCGACGTCGATCTTTTTCATCACCCAGCGGCCGATCTTCTCGCTGTCGTACCAGGCGTTGAGCGCGGGCTCGGCGCGGCAGCCGTCCACCAGGGCACGGATCAGCCGCAGCAGGACCGGCGTCCCCGTTGGCCAGGCCTCGATATCGGCGTCATCCATGATCGTGGCGGAGGCGACTTCCGCCGTGGCGAGCTCCATGTTCTGCGCCATCGCGCGGCGCACGCCGCGCATGACTTCGATGGGACCGATCTCGGACAGGATGCGCGCCGCCCGCTGCACGTCCGCCGCAGTGAGCAGCCCATCTGCCCCGGTCGGCGTCACCATCGCCAGGTCCACGTTGAACTTGCGCGCCAGAGCGCGCACCGCCGGAGTGGCCTTGATGCCGGCGCTGACCGGTGCCGGCACCGCCGGGGCATCCACGATCACTCTCCGGCCGACTTCCACCTTGCCCACCACCGTGCCGCTGTCGGCTGCATCGCTTTCCCCCTCGAAGGCCACGAGCGGCGCGCCAATGTGCGCGATATCTCCGGGGTTGCCGTAGAGCCGGGTAATTTTGCCGGCGTAGGGCGCTGGAATGTCCACCACCGCCTTGGCGGTTTCCACCGAGACCATCAGGGCATCGGCCTTGACCGCTTCGCCGACGGCCACGTGCCATTTGACGATTTCTGCCTCCTGCAATCCTTCGCCGAGGTCAGGCAGCTTGAAAATTTTCATGTCGAAACCATTCCAGCTAAAATCTTTAACCACTAAGGACACGAAGGACACAAAGGAAAACCATAATAAAGACGTTCTTCTCCTATTTGGTCAAACCTTCGTGTCCTTTGTGTCCTTTGTGGTTCAAGAATCTGTGTTCAGCCGAAGGCGAGCGCTTTCCTTACCGCGGCGATGATCTGTTGCTTGCCGGGGATATATTGGTGCTCCAGTCGCGCGAACGGCACCACCACGTCGTACCCGGTGACCCGCTGCACGGGCGCCAGCAGCGTGAGCAGCCCTTCTTCCGCCAGACTGGCGGCGATTTCCGAGGCATAACTGCAGGTGCGCGCGGCTTCCGTGATGACGACGCAACGGCCGGTCCTGGCAACCGACGCCAGTATCGTCTCCATGTCGAGCGGCTTCAACGTGGCGACGTCCACCACCTCCGCCGAGACGCCCTCCCCGGCAAGTTCGTCGGCAGCGGCAAGCGTCTCGGGCACCATCGGGCCCCACGTCACGAGTGTCACGTCGCTTCCCTCGCGCAGCGTGAAGCAGGCGTCGAGCGCCAGCGCTTCGCCGTGGTCCGCCACTTCTTCCTTGAACAGGCGGTAGAGGCGCGTCGGTTCAAGGAACACGACCGGGTCGGGGTCGCGGATCGCCGCCAGCAGCAGCCCGTAAGCCCGCCGCGGCGAGGATGGGCAGACCACGCGGATGCCCGGAATATGAGCGAACATGGCTTCGGGACTCTCCGAATGGTGCTCCGGCGCGTGTATGCCGGCGCCGCACGGCGTCCGCAGGACCATCGGGCAGGACAACCGCCCGCGCGTGCGGTGGCGCATGCGTCCGGCGTGATTGATGATCTGGTCGATCACCGTGTAGGCAAAGCCCGCAAACTGGATCTCGGCCACCGGCTTCAAGCCTTCCACCGCCATGCCTATCGCCATGCCCGCAATCAGGGCCTCGGCGAGCGGCGTGTCGATCACCCGCTCCGGTCCAAAGCGCCCGGTGAGTCCCAGCGTCGCGCGGAATACGCCCCCGTCAACGCCCACGTCCTGCCCCAGGACCACGACGCCGGGATCGCGCTCCATCTCGTGGGCGAGCGCAAGATTGACCGCTTCCACCAGGGTGATCTGCGCCATTACTCGTCGCCCAGCGCGGCGGCCCGCTGGCGCGCGAGGGCGGCAGGCAATTGCGCGTAGAGATGGTCGAACATCTGTTCCGCACCGGGATGCGGAACGTCGATATAGGCCTGCGCCGCCGCCTGCACCTGCGCGTTGCATTCCTTGAGCAGCGCGTCCTCCCGCGCCTTGTCCCAGGCGCCGCTCGCCGCGAGATAGGCCCGCAGCCGCAGGATCGGCTCCAGCTTCCATGCTGCAGCCACTTCGTCGGGGCTGCGATAGCGGGTCGCATCGTCCGCGGTGGTGTGGTCGGCAAGCCGGTAGGTCAGCGCCTCGATCAGCGTGGGGCCGCCGCCCGACCGCGCTTTCGCCAGCGCCTGGTCCACGGCGTGCCGCACGGCGATTACGTCGTTGCCGTCCACCTGCACCCCTTCGAAGCCCGCGGCGATCGCCTTCTGGGCCAGGGTCTGCGCCGCGCTCTGCCGGTCCCGCGGCACCGAGATCGCCCAGCGGTTATTGGTGACGACGAACACCAGCGGCAGCCGCCAGGCGCCGGCGGCATTGATGCCCTCGTAGAAATCTCCCTTGGAAGTTGCGCCGTCGCCGAGTACGCACACCGCCACTCGCTGCTCGCGCCGCAGCTTCATCGCGTAGGCAACGCCCACGGCATGCGTGGCATGCGCCGCGATGGTGACGCAGACCGGGAAATCCCGGCGCACCGCCGAATAATCGCAGCCGCGTTCGTCGCCGCCCCAGTACAGGAACAGCTCCTTCATGGTGACGCCGCGCATGAGCTGCACGCCATTCTCGCGATAGGTCATGAGCAGCACGTCGTCTGGCGCCATGGCCGACCCGATGGCGGCATCCACCGCCTCCTTGCCGAGCAGCGAAGAAAAAGTGCCGATCTGACCGGTACGCTGCAGCGCAATGGCCTTCGAGTCGAAGGTGCGCATCAGCACCATCCAGCGGTAGAGGCCGACCAGGATTTGCGGATCGCGCGCGAACGCCGGCAGTGACGCGACGGCCTTGCCGTGCGGGTCGAGAAACTGCGTGTAATGGATCTCGAATTTCGCTACCACGGCCATCGCGGCTGGTCCCGGCTACCGGTCACTCATCACCCCATCGCTCGTCGCGCTCACGAAACCCGTTGACGCGCAGGCAGCGATCACATCCCTTCCTCAATGCAGGAATGGGGGCGGACTGACGAGTGTGTTACTCATCACCCAGCACTCATCACGGTCGTTAGCGAAGCTTGATCTTGTTGCGAATCAGGCCGACCTTCTCCACTTCGCACTCGCAAACGTCGCCGTCCTTGAGATAGACCGGGGGCTTGCGCGAGAAACCGACCCCGAACGGCGTGCCGGTCGGGATCAGGTCGCCGGGCTCGAGCGTCGTGCCCTGCGAAGCGTAGGCGATGATCTGGTTGACGTTGAAGATCAGGTTTTTGGTATTGGAATTCTGCATCTCCTTGCCGTTCAGGATGGTGCGCACCTGGAGCACGTGCGGATTGGGAATTTCGTCGCGGGTGACGATGTACGGGCCGTAGGGGCAGAAGGTGTTGAACGACTTGCCGCGGTCCCACTGCTTGGCGTTAGCGAATTGCTGGTCGCGCGCCGAAACGTCGTTGACCACGGTATAGCCCATCACGTAGTTCAGCGCGTCTTTTTCAGCGACGTTGAGCGCCGTCTTGCCGATCACTACCCCCAGTTCGACTTCGTAGTCCACTTCCTTGCTGACGATGGCGGGCCAGCTGATATCGTCGTACGGCCCGCACACCGAGTTGCTGAACTTCGTGAACAGCACCGGCTCGGGCGGCACCGGCAAGTTGGCTTCCTTGCAGTGGTCGATGTAATTGAGTCCCACCGCCAGCACCTTGCCGGGCCGGCGGATCGGCGCCAGCACCTTGACCTCCGCCAGCGCATAGGTCTTCGCTTTCGGATCGTTCATCGCCTGGCGCGCGCGCTCGATCATCGAGTCTCCGCCGCGGGCGATCTCGATCAGGCCGCCAAACGGCCCGGCCGGCAGGCCAGCTGCCGCCAGATCGACCACGCGGTCGCCCTTCAACGCGCCGGGACGCGCTTTCCCTTCCACGGAAAATGTGAGCAGCTTCATTTTTTTCCTTTCCTATTCCCTAAATAGACAAAAGATTAAAAATAACAATAGACAGGATTTGCATAATTTTCAGGATTAAACCGAATCAGAATCAAGAGCAAAAATTGACAGGATTAACAGGATCAGACCGAAGCAAAATAAAACCAGTAATCCCGTTTGAGTCTTGTTCGTCGTCCTGGGTCTTGGTGTTGATTTAATCTTGTTAATCCTGTCTATTCAGGCCTTAGCGTTTGCGTGATTTCAAATACCAATCGAGAATCTGCGCGCCGTTCCAGATCAGCACCCCTTTCTTCTTTCTGAGCCGCTTCATCACCGACTCGAAATACTTGATGCGGTGCGGCACGCCGGTAATATACGGGTGCACCGCGATCGCCATCACCTTGGCGCGTTCCCTGCCCTCCTGGTACAGCCGGTCGAACTGATCCATGCAGCGCGTCTCGAACTCCTGCGCGCGGTGGTGCTGCACCACCATCATCGCGATATCGTTCAGCTCCAGCGTGTACGGCAGCGTCACCAGCGGCCCGCTGCGCGTCTTGATCGTGCATGGCTCGTCGTCGATGACCCAGTCGGCGATGTACTTGATGCCGGCTGCCGCGAGCAGGTCCGGCGTGTCGAGCTGCTCCGTAAGGCCCGGCCCCATCCAGCCCAGCGGCGGCTTGCCGGTGAATTCGTGCAACACCTTGACCGACTGCTCGATCATCGCTTTCGGGTCCGGCTCGCTGTG
>CAZCGD010000564.1:0-2972 GCA_964498105.1 uncultured Streptomycetaceae bacterium | reverse complement strand
CTGCGAAACGTGCTGCGCTGGTCTGACCTTCCGCTGCTGCTTGGCGTGTTGGACATTTACGAGACGTACGGTCTCGTTACCCCCGCCGTCATCCTGTGCCTGCGAACCGCCGGATTGCGGTGGCCGCGCTTCGAGGCGGCTCTGTGGGCCTTCCTGATCATCGAGGTCACCTACCCGCTTTGGCTCGGCGGGACGAGGAATCTCTGGGTACTCCTTGGCTGGGACACGATCAACTCCGTCTTGCTGCTTACGGGCGCAGCGATCATGCTCGTCGCCCCAAAGCGGGCGCTGAAGTGGCCGTACCTGCTCCAGGTGACTGCGCTGTTGCTGATGGCGGTCCTGATGTTCCATGAAGTCATGCGGTATCTCGGCTGGGTTGATATCGAGAGTCATGTCATCCGCCACTTTCATATTCCCTGGATGCTGCTTGCCATCGGCGCGGCAATCTTCGAGCGGCACGTCGCCGCCGTCTGGCGCATGGAACAGTCGAATCTCGAGCTGGAACGGCGCGTCGCGGAAAAGGCCCGCGAGATCGAGGCCTACCACGCCGAACGGGATGAAGTCACGCGGCAGCAGGCCCTTGCGCGCGAGCGCCAGCGCATCATCTCGGACATGCACGACGGCCTGGGAGCGAGCCTGGTCGTGCTATTGCGCTCCGTGCAGAGCAAGCGGCCTGACGCCCATATCGAGCAGCGCGTCAAGGAAGCGCTGCAGGAGCTGCGCATCTCGATCGACGCGCTGGAACCCTCTGAAGGCGACCTCGGCGCCGTGCTCGGCAATCTCCGATACCGGCTGGAGCCATTGCTCGAACCGGCGGGCATCCACCTTGAATGGGATGTGGCCGAGCTGCCGCGGATCGAGGCCCTCGAACCTACGGCCGTCTTCGCTCTGCAGCGGATTGTACTGGAGGCGGTCGCCAATGCCCTCAAGCATTCGGCAGCAACGCGCGTCCGCATCTCGGCCCAGGCGGCGCCCGGCGGCGGCGTCGAGATCCGGATCGAGGACGACGGCCGCGGTTTTGACCCTTCAAGCCCGGCTGCCGGCTTGGGCCTGGCTAACATGCGAACACGGGCCTCGCGCATTGGCGCGAAACTGGACATCTCGTCACGGTCGGGTGATGGAACCGTCGTGCGGCTGCAGATCCCGCAAAGCCTCGTGCCCCTTTCCGAAGACAAGGCATCGGGTAAACCCGACCCGCGCGCCCTTCACGACCTGGTTCCAGCAACCGGCGTTGCGTGATCAACGCGAAGGCGGTTTATCGGTGGACGATCCCAGCAGTCCAAGTTCCGCCGCGCGCGTCACCGCGGCCGTGCCGGTGTGCACTGCGAGCTTGCGATAGCTGTTTTTGATGTGGCTCGCGACCGTGTGCACCGAGATACCGAGCCTGTCGCCGACTTCCAAGTAGGTGTAGCCGCGCGAGAGCAGTCGCAGGACGTCGGTTTCGCGGGCAGTCAACGCCGCTGAGGCGTTCTCGCCCGCGCCGCGCCGCGCCCCTGCGGGCGCCGCGGCTCCCCCGCCGCGCATCTGATTAAGCACGATGCGCGCGATGCCCGGGCTCATCGGTGAGCCGCCGGCGCGCAACTCCAGCACGCGCGCGACAAGGTCCTCGTCGCTGCAATCCTTGAGAACGTAACCGGTGGCGCCGGATTCGACGCTCGCGATCACGTTACGCTCGTCGCCGAACACCGTGACCACCATGATGTCGCACTCAGGAAGGGTGCGGGCCGCGAAGCGTATGACCTCGGTGCCGTGGATGTCCGGCAAGCCCAGGTCCACGAGCAGGACATCGGGTGTGACCAGCGGCAGGCGCGCGAGCGCCTCCCGCCCCGAGCGCACTTTCTCCACGACCTGGGTGCGTGGATCGCGCACGAGCGCCGCGGCGAAGCGTTCGAGCATGCCGGGATCGTCCTCGACGATCATCACCCGCACGATTTCTCCCGATCGCTCGCTCATCGCCGTGGTCACCGCTCCGCCAGACTCTAACATGCAAGCATCCCCCTGCCGCCACAATCCTAGCGGGTGTGGCGTCCGGGCGGCATCCCATGAGCGTGGGGTGGCGCTCCATCCCATGATCATGGGATTTCCCCTAGACCCGCCACTTTCTATGATGACCAGCACTCCATCTCAAGGGGTGAATTGTGCGATCCACCCCGAGGTATGAAGCTATCCCACATGGTCTTTTGTGGTGGCAATGAATTTAGAAATCAGCGTGTCCAGAATCCTTCAATAACATGATGAGGGTCAGCCATGAACATCAGTCTCGGTAGAACACGATTTTCTTTCTTGCTTGCCCTCCTGTTTCTTGTGTCCGGTTGTGCGACGACTCAATACCTTGGCGATGAAGACCGCAAGAAAATCAGCGTTGTCAGGATAAACAGCACTGTGCAGAAGGCGCCTGTTATGTACTACCTTGGACCTGAAACCTCCGGTGCCTTGTGGTTTGGCGCTGTCGGTGGGGCAGTTGCGGCAACAACCTCAGTGGCACCTGCAAAAGTGCTTCAGGAATTCGCGGAAAAGAACGGTATATTCATCGAAAAAATTGCATTCCAGGAAATTGACGCTGCGCTTCGCCAATCGGGAAAACTGAAGGTATCAGACTCAGGAGAAGCAACCGAGGCGATCATAAATGTGACGGTAATTCAGTACGGATTCAGTATACCCACTCTCTTTACTTCGAATCTTGTGCCTGTCGTTACCATCGAATGCGAAATGGTTGACGCCACCGGCAAGAGTATCTGGCGTGCGAGGGACAGTGTGCTTACGCTTAGAAATCCCGCTGGGGCCATGTCATTGGAAGCAATGCGTGACGATCCCAAACGCATCGAAAATGCATGGCGCGTTGCTTCAAAGCGTATCGCGGGAAATATCGCAAAAACGCTCCTCACAACTCAGCAGTAACAACTGCGCGAAACGGCACGCTGTAAACCTGCGGTAATCACTCGGGTTGAACTCCTTCCTCCGCGTCGGGCCAT
>CAZCGD010000563.1:0-1626 GCA_964498105.1 uncultured Streptomycetaceae bacterium | reverse complement strand
TGTCTGAGACCCCCGCGCACGGCTTTGACGGCCAGCCGCCGCAAGTGCGCTTGCGCCGCCGGAGCCAGTGTCCTGGCATCGTGTGGTCTGGGCATGGCGCATCATAACATACTACGCACTATTTAGTGTACTGATCAGTATGTCGGAACGAAATATCACGGCTCATGTCGGACACTGCTTCCTTGAGTCGGGATGGCACCTCGTCACAGAAGTCTCGTTCAGAAAAAACGCGGGGTCTAGGCTTGATATGCTTGCTCTCAACCGGAAATCTAGAGCCATGGTTGTAATAGAGGGTAAGAGGTTGGAGTCAGCGGTAAAGGCCAAAGAACTATCTGATGACGCGAAACGAATTAAAAGATTTCGCTTGGATGAAGATAACGCCTGGTATTGTCCAAAACTGGCTAACAGCTACGGCGTATTATTGGCCTTCACCTGGTCCCCTGACGTTCATAAATGGTGGATGAGTGGGACGCATTCTAAAGTTCCAGATGGATGTCGCGGAGTGGGATGGAAGCCGTTGGGAAGGCGTCTTGATGGTTATAAAGTAACCTGCGGGGCACTAATGCTTCAGGGCTATGGTGAAACGGCTGGTAAATACAAGAACTTTTGGGCTCTTTACGCCATCTTCAAGCAGAGATGAGATGGAGTTGTAGTCTATCAATTTGCCATCAGTGAACTAAGAATCACGGCACTGCTGTTGAGGTGGGCAAACGACTGAGAGCGGCGCTGGCAGGTGTTCTTATTGTTCTCAACTCTCTTTCAGCGAGGGTGACCGAACTGTCGTTCACTGCGCGCATTGGACGAGCACAGTTTCATCGCGCGCGTTCTGCGAGCAAGAAGGACAGTCGGTTGCCCTCGCCTTATCCTTTGTGCGCTTCCATGTAGGCCCGGAGGAGGGCATTGATTCGTGTCTGGTAACCAGGGCCTTTGGTCTTGAACCAATTTAAGACCTGACGATCCAAGCGAATGGTCACAGCGGTCTTTGGCTCGGGAAGTCTTAGCATGGCGCGCTTAAAGAATGCTTTCCTTTGCTCTGGAATATCAGAGGTATCGATCTCCCTGTCCCTGAGCGCATCAATTTTTGCCCAGTTCGTCCGCGACCGCTTCTTGGTAGTAGGCTTCTTCACGTGTGTTCGCCTTTCTTGCTGAGATAATGCGGATGGAATTTGGTTCACGTTCGGTAAAGGCGACTACCATGAGCCACCCGCGAATGAATCCGAAGCCGATCTTCCTGGGTTCACCGTAGTCTTTACGGGTGTCTATGGCTACCAGCATGAGGCTGGTAAACATCTCCGGAACATCTAGAAAATCAATGCCGTGCTTCGCAATGTTCGTTTTTCGTTTGGCCTCGTCCCATTCGAACCGCACCGAGGAAGTGTACATACGGAGTGTATGTACGTCAAGGCCAGTGGAATTGTGCTTGGAATGTTGATGGAAAGGGGAGAGGGGTTAGATCTGCTCAACATCCGCAATGATGGTATGCAGCCCGCTCGCTCCGGCCGGCTGCGGACGGACAATGTCCGCAATCTGGAGCTGTCCTTTTGTATCCGTGGCGCGGACCACGGTTTGGAATTTGCCTCGTTTGGGCGGCTGCCATGTATAGTTCCAGATGACCCAGGAGTAGGG
>CAZCGD010000562.1:0-4692 GCA_964498105.1 uncultured Streptomycetaceae bacterium | reverse complement strand
TGCAGGTGCAGTTCATGTTCCCGAAGTGACGATTGAACAGGAGGCAACGGAGGTAACAGAGGGTAATGAGTTCAAGAACATCCTCCGTTTACTCTGTTACCTCCTGTTCAAGGTTTTAACAGGAGGCAACGGAGGGAATGGAGATCTTCGCGTTCGAGATTACGTAAAGCTCAATAGACACATCGAAATTGACCGCCCTCCTCAATATGTATAGACTAGCGTTTATACATTTACGCAAGGAGTGGTGTCATGGTCGAAGCCGTTTTGGATATCAAACAGTGGGGTAACAATCTGGGTGTTCGCTTGCCGGTTGCGGTGGCGCGGGAAGCGCGCCTGCATGTGGATCAGCGCGTGCGCGTATCGGTTGAAGGCGATCAGGTCGTCATCAGGCCGGTTGATGATTCGCGGTTTACCCTGGAACAACGCTTGGCTGCCTATGATCCAAAGCGCCACGGCGGCGAACAGATGGCCACGACACAAACGCTGGGAGCCGAACGTTGGTAGCTGCCAGACCAGCGGTGGCGGGTAAACGCAAGCCTTGGGTGCCGGACCGGCAGGACATCATCTGGATCGATTGCAATCCGCAGGTCGGGCGCGAAATGCGTGATGTCCACCCGTTTCTGGTGCTCTCGCCACGCGTCTTCAACGAGAAGACATCGCTGGTCATCGGTTTGCCCATGACGACAGCGGAATACAACTCGGACAATCCCTTTGCAGTTGCCGTGGGCAAGGCGTCAGGACGAAAGACCGGACAAACCAGCTATGTGCTTTGCCATCAACCCAAGTCTTTCGACTGGCGCTTGCGCAAAGCCAGGACACACCCTCTCGGCAATTTATCCAACGCTTTGTTTGTGCAGGTCTGCGAACAGCTCAACCAGATCATTCAGGTTGGCTGAAGAATTCGGCGGCGAAGAATTGGTAAACCGTGATACGCGCCCGTGCTTGAAGAGCAATGGCGCCGCGCCGCCCGCCATGACTGTGTCATGACATCACCAGGAAGGATCGCCGCCATTCCGTTGCGCCAAACCATCGCTAGGCTGCTGCTGCCCGCCGGCGCGTTGCTCGCCATCGCGTGCGGGACCGCGCATGCGGCCGCGGGCGATACGCTCGCGCAGGTGAAAACGCGCGGCACGCTGCGTTGCGGCGTGAGCGAGGGCATCGCGGGCTTTTCGATCAAGGACGCGGCCGGGCGCTGGACCGGGCTCGACGCCGACTTCTGCCGCGCGGTGGCCGCCGCCGCGCTGGGTGACGCCAACAAGGTGACTTTTGTGCCGCTGCGCGCCGCGGAGCGTTTTCCGGCGCTGCAGGGGCGCAGCATAGACCTTCTCGCCCGCAACACCACGTGGACGATGGTGCGCGAAGCAGCGATCAAGGTGCAGTTCGCGGGCGTTCTCTTCTACGACGGGCAGGGCTTCATGGTGCCGAGGAAGAGCGGCGTCAAATCAGTCGCAGGGCTCAAGAATGCGACGGTCTGCGTCGAGAAGAACACGACGAGCGCGCGGCATCTCGTCAACTATTCCGCCGAGCGCGGCCTGGGCATGAAGCCCCTCGTCATCGACTCGGCGGTAGAGGTCGTTGATGCCTTTTTCGCCGGCCGCTGCGGCGCCTTCACATCGGACGCTTCGCAGCTCGCCGCTGCTCGCTCGCGCGCGCCGGGCGGGGCGCAGGCGTACGTGATCCTGCCCGAGCGCATCTCGAAGGAGCCGCTCGGGCCGGTCGTGCGCAACGGCGACGACGACTGGCTGACGCTCGTGCGCTGGGTGCTCTTCGCGCTCGTCACTGCCGAGGAAGTGGGCGTCACGCGCGAGAACGTCCGCGAGCGCATGCGCGAACCCGCGATGCAGCAGGCGCTCGGGGCGGCCGCCGAGCTCAGCAAGGCTCTCGGCGTTGAAGCCGGGTGGGGGGTGCTCGCCGTGCAAAGCGCCGGCAACTACGGCGAGATGTTCGAGCGCAACGTCGGGAGCGCGAGCCCGCTCAAGCTCGAGCGCGGTCTGAACCGGCTGTGGACGCAGGGCGGGCTGATGTACGCCCCGCCCGCGCGCTGACCCCCCATGAGCGATCTGCAAATCTACATCACGCTCGGCGTGTTTGCCGCGGTGATCCTCGCGATCGCGTTCAACGTGATCGACATGACGCTGGCGGTGATGCTGGGGGCAAGCGTGTTGATGGTGCTGGGGATACTCACGCAGGAGGACATCCAGAATTCGATCAGGGCCTCCGAGGGCATGCTGTCGCTCTTGTTCGGCGGCATGGTGGTGGCGCGCACGTTGAAGCCGACCGGCATTTTCGAATTCGTCAGTAGCCACTTTCTGCGCGCGACGCGCGGCAGCGGCAAGCGTTTCCTGTTGCTGCTGGTCGCTCTGGTTGCGCCGATCTGCGCATTCCTGCCGAACGCGACGACCGTCATTCTCCTCGCGCCGATCATCATCCGCGTCTCGATTGCGCTCGAGGTGGATTTCGTCGGCCCAATGATATTGACCGCGATCGTCAGTAATTCCGCCGGCTTGCTCACGCTGGTCGGCGATCCGGCGACCTTTCTCGTCGGCAGCGCAATCGGCATGACGTTCGGTGAGTACTTGCGCAGCGTGAGCCTCGGCGGGCTGCTGTCGGTGCTGGTCGTGGTCCCGCTCCTGCCGCGGGTGATGCCCGAGGTGTGGAGCGTGCAGCGAGAGCTGCCTGCCGATGTGCGCCCCGAGCCGCTCAAGCGGCCGGGACTGTGCGTGGCGGCGTTCACCGTGCTCGCTTTCATGATCGCGCTGTTCGTGTTCGGGGAGGACCTGCCGGAGCGCGTAGTGCCGCCCGCGGTCGCCATCATCGCTGCATCGCTGGCGCTGCTGGTGATCTATACCGCGAAAGTCGAGCCGCTCGACGATGTGCTGAAGGACGTCGACTGGAAGACGCTGATTTTCCTGCTCTGCATATTCTGGCTGGTGGAAGCAGTCACCAAGACCGGCATCATCCAGACCCTGTCGCACCAGCTTCATGGATGGTTCGGCGCCGACCTGCTATTGGTGGCGTTGGTGATGCTGGGGGGGATCGCGGTCGCCTCGAGCTTGCTCGCCAATACCCCGGTCGTCGCGGCGTCGATACTGCTGATCAAGGGCTACCTGGTGGTGGCGGAGCTGGTGCCCGAGCAGGCGCTGGGGCCGACCTTTACCACGTGGCCGGAGGCGACGTTGCCGGTCTTCATCGCCATGATGTTTGGCGCAACGCTTGGCGGCAATTCGACCCTGATCGGCGCGGCGGCCAATGTCGTGAGCGCCGGCATCTGCGCGGCCAACGGCAAGCGCGTCACCTTCATGGGGTTCCTGCGCTACGGCGTGCCGATCACCCTCTGCCAACTCGCGGTGTCCGCGCTCTACGTCTTCGTGATGTTCCGGCTGGTGACATGACTGGCATCGCGAGTTTCCGCGAACTGCCCCATCCTGTTGGATAACAGTGTCAGGAACCGTTTCCGGGTTTGAAAGCAACAAGGAAGTTACTTACGATAAGGACATTCCTTACTTCGGCCCGATTCAGCCATGATCGTCAGCAAGCTAACCTCCAAGGCGCAGACCACGATACCGCAGCCCGTGCGCATGGCGCTGAGGCTTCAGCCGGGTGACAAACTCGTGTACGAAATCGTTGACAAGCATGTGATTCTCACCAAGGCGTCTCGTGGCGGCAAGACCGATGACCCATTCCGTACGTTCGTGGAATGGAGCGGCGAGGCAGACGCGAAGGCCTATGCCGACCTTTAGCCAACCTGAGGATCGCCGGACTTTCGGCCCCGTCCCTCATCCGGACGGCCAAGATCGCGACGATCGAGGCATCCGACGCTTCAAAACTCGGGCGAGTGTCGGCGCCGCAGCTCGGGCAGGTCATACAGCAGATCATTCGTGAGTTGGGCGGATCCGTCGGACTCGGACAAACGTAACGGCTGGCACACAGCGCATTCCGCAGGCCCCGGGATGCCGAGATCGCAGCTGCGCGAGCCTCTCCTCCTCCTCCTGTTTCTGTTCGCAATTGACGCGTGGCTGGATAGAGGAATCCCCTTACAGTTCATTGTGTTAATGCTTGTCCGTTGGGTTCTCTATAAATGGGTGTTATTGGGTGTATTATTGGTTGCATGCCCCGAGCCGACGCCATCCAGATTACCCCGGAGATCCTAAGCCTGATCGCCAGGATCGACGAGTTCAAGGGCGCTTGGCGCGCCTTGGGCGCGCTCGCCCCCGATCGGCTGTCGGCTCTGCGCCGCGTCGCCACGATTGAGAGCATCGGCTCGTCCACCCGAATCGAAGGCGGCAAGCTGTCGGATCGCGAGGTCGAACGCCTGCTGTCAAATCTGCAGATCAAGTCCTTCGCCACCCGGGACGAACAGGAGGTGGCTGGTTACGCAGAGCTGATGGATCGGGTGTTCGCCTCGTGGCAGGACATTCCCGTCACCGAGAACCACATCAAGCAGTTGCACCAGATCCTGCTCCGCTACAGTGAGAAGGACACTTGGCATTGCGGGAACTACAAGACCAGTCCCAACAACGTCGTCGCCTTGGATGAGCGCGGCGTGCAGATCGGTGTCGTGTTCCAGACGGCCGCGCCCTTCGACACGCCCCGACTGATGACGGAACTGGTCACCTGGGTTCAGGAGGAACGCGAAGCGGGACGCCTGCATCTTCTGCTGATCATCGCGCTCGCCATCGTGGTGTTTCTGGA